>JAIBAQ010000058.1 GCA_019695095.1 Candidatus Hydrogenedentota bacterium | reverse complement strand
CCACGCCAGGCGTCTTCACTGAGTGGCGGCGCCCCATCTTGTGGTAAAGTACCGGTGTCCCGGAAGGTGGCTTCAGGTTCTGGGTGAATAGGGGGAATAACGTAACTGAGCCGCTCAGCTTAGAGGGTGGCGGTCCGGTCTCAGTAAAGTCCAGTCGGAATTTTGCCACGAGGATTCTCGTCTCTCCGACGACTACGAGTGCAGCAAGATGTAGAGCACGTAAGCAAGCGAGAGCAGTTGCTGTGGACGGTGTACCGCAGAATGTGAAGTGTCCCATGCACGATCAGAGGTAGTTGGACGTCCAGGAGAAAGGAATGCAGTACTCCGTTAGGCCCACATTGCTCATAAGCAACCCCCAATCCGCAACGCTTGCGCACGCGGTACGGATATATTCCATCAAACAGGCATTGGGCCGGATCCGAGTAACACGATTTGCGCTGTGCGCAACGCTAGTCTCCATCCTTCTATTGTTTGCCTTCGCAGCGCCGGAATCCTATGCGGCGCCAGCTGCTCCGATAGATATCACGTTGAAACAGCCGGATGGATCGAACTTTAAGGCCCAGCTCCGGGGCGACGAATTCTCGAACTGGTATGAGACGGAAGAAGGCTACACGATTCTGGAACAGACGGGAACATGGTACTACGCCGAGAAGTCCGCGACGGGGCAGCTGACGGCGTCTCCGAACGAGGTTGGGACGCTTTCCGAGAAGACGTTGTCCTCAATGCCTCGACATCTGAGGCCACCGGTTGACCCGCGTGCCTTTGAGAAGACTGTTCCGCGTACTCTTGGCGCCGGCGCGACAAAGTCGTTGGTGCATACGCAGCCGGTGCTGACGATTCTCGTGAATTACACGAATATTTCGTTCGCGTACACGGACGCGAATTTCCAGAGCGCGATATACGGGGCGAGCAACAGCGTAAAAGAGTTCTATCTAGAGAATACGTATGGCACATTTACGGTGACGACCGCGAACGAGACGTATGGGACTGCCAACGATGGGATCGTGCATATCACGCGGCCTGTTGTTCATCCAAACATGGGAGGCGGCGACTCGCGGCCGGAAGCGAGCGCTATTCTGAGCGCCGCGAATTCGTATGTGAACTACGCGACCTTCGACAGCAATTCGGATGGAACGATTACGTCCGACGAACTTGCGATCGTGATGATTCTCGCGGGATATGAAAATGCTTACGGCGGAACGTATACGCCGAAGGTGTGGGGACATGCATGGACGCTGTCGTCCGCGCTGATGTTGGATGGCGTCAATCTGCAGCCTTACACCATGTTCGGAGAACGTCACCGAAGCGATGCCGATGATAACCACATGGCAACCATTGGGATCATGTGTCATGAGCTGGGGCACCTTATGCTGGAATTGCCCGACCTCTACGACACGGATGAGAGCTCGGAGGGTATCGGCAACTGGGGACTCATGGGAGGAGGCAGTTGGAACTACATCGGGACTTGGGCAGGAGATTCTCCCGCGCACTTGTCGGCGTGGTGCAAGTCAGCCTTGGACATTGTGACGCCGACAGATGTTCTCTCCAGCACGACTGGCGCCAACATTCTTGAAGGAAGCAGCAATGCGTCCATCTTGCGGTTGTGGGTGGACAAGTACCGGATCGGGGAGTACTTCCTGATTGAGAATCGGCAGCAATCCGGTTTCGATGCGGGCCTTCCGGGAAATGGGCTACTGATTTGGCACGTAGACGATCGGATGACAGACAACACCGATGAGTCGCACAAGTGGGTGGATCTTGAAGAAGCTGACGGTCTAAATGGACTTGATCTGCTGACGAATCGGGGCGATGCCGGGGATACGTATCCGGGAATTATGAACAATACGACGTTCAACAATACCAGTAATCCCAATTCGAAAGACTACACCAATACCGCGACTGGAATAGCTGTTACGAGTATTTCGAGTTCGGGCGCGAGCATGACGGCCAACATCGTGCCCAGTGCTACGGGAGGCATGGGCGACCACGTACGCTACGACGAGAATGGCGCGACGGGGTATGCCTTTGGGTATTCATCGTCCACCGCGTGGACAGCGCTGCAGGTTACGAACGACACCACGATGAATAGCCTCGATGGATTTGAGGTGTACATCAATGATTCTTCCGCGACCGTTGACTTCTATCTGTATTCGACGATATCTGGAGGAGTGCCTACCACGCTCCTCTATAGCCAGACAGGCTTTAGCGCCACCGCGGGGTGGAACCGGTTTCTGCTTAGCACGCCGCAATCGTTTCCCGCTTCCAGCGACCGGGTGATGGTACTGAAAATTGTAAACGCGAGCTTCGGTTTTCCCGCGGGCGTGGAATACGCGGGGAATTACTCCGGGCGGAGTTACATCGACTTCGACGGTGCGGGAGCTTTTTCCGCTCTTCCCGAAGACCTGAACCAGGTCGTCCTGCTGAGTAGCCCGTATCCGGCAGTGAATTCTGTTGTGCGAGTGGGAACTTCGCCAACCAACGCGGCTTCTGTAGACTTCACGGTGACGTTCAATAAGGCTGTGACCGGTGTAGATGCCACGGATCTCTCCCTTAGCGCCAGCGGTGTGACTGGCGCGTCAATCACGTCAGTAAGCGCGGACGCGGGAGCGACAAGGACCGTTTCGGTGTCGACAGGAACAGGCAGCGGGACCATCCGTCTCGATGTAGTCGACAACGATTCGATCGTAGACGGAAATGGAGAGAAGCTCGGAGGCGTGGGTTCGGGAAACGGCAGTTTCTCTTCTGGAGAGGTTTACACCATCGACAAGTCCGCGCCGAACGCACCGAGCGTGACGGGAACGACACCGACGAACGATACGACGCCAACGTGGTCGTGGAGTTCCGGGGGCAACGGAGGAAACGGGACATACCGGTATCAGTTGGACAGCCAATCGGGAGCATGGACAACGACAACGAGTCTTTCGTACACGCCCGCGACAGCTCTGTCTGCTGCGGCGCACACCTTGTACGTGCAGGAGCGCGATGCTGCGGGCAATTGGTCCGCGAGCGGAAGCTACACGATTACGATTGATACCACCGCGCCGAATGCGCCGAGTGTGACGGGGACAACTCCGACAAACGACACGACGCCGACCTGGTCGTGGAGTTCTGGCGGTGGAGGAGGGAATGGGACGTACCGTTACCAGTTGAACAGCCAGGCGGGAGCGTGGACAACAACGACGAGTCTTTCCTATACACCGGCGACGCCGCTATCCGACGCAACGTATACGTTGTATGTGCAGGAGCGCGATGCGGTAGGTAATTGGTCGGCAAGCGGCAGCTTCGCGATTGCGTTGGATGCCACGCCTCCCAATGCGCCCAATGTATCTGGCACTTCGCCGACGAACGACACAACGCCGACCTGGTCGTGGACTTCAGGTGGCGGGGGCGGTAACGGGACGTACCGTTACCAATTGAATAGCCAGGCGGGAGCATGGACCACGACGACGAGCTTGTCGTATACACCCGTGACTGCATTGTCCGAGGGCGCCCAGACGTTATATGTGCAGGAACGCGATAACGCGGGCAACTGGTCAGCGAGCGACAGTAAGTCCATCACCATAGACGCGACGCCGCCAACCGTGAGTATCAGCGCTCCATCGTCGACGGTAACGGCAACGGGACCGGTGACGTTCAGCGTAACCTATACTGAAGCAAGCGTGGTCACTTTGGACAATGGGGATGTAAGCCTTAACGCTACCGGTGATGCCAATGCGACCATAACCCTGAGTGGGCTTGGCAGTTCTGCGCGTACGATTACGCTTTCAAGCATTACCGGTAACGGCACACTGGGAATCTCGCTTGCCGCGGATACCGCGTTCGACTACGCAGGCAACAAGGCTCCGGCGGCAGGTCCAAGCGCGACGTTTACCGTGGATAACACGGCGATAGCTGTCAACATCGGGGCGCCGTCTTCGATGCTGACCAAGAGTGGGCCGGTGTCGTACACCATAACCTACGACAACGCGGCCTCGATTTCGCTGGACGAGACGGATGTTTCGCTGGTAACGACCGGTACAGCGACGGGGACAGTAAACGTGTCCGGCGCGAAAGCGAAAGATGCGCAGACCCGGACGGTGACAATAAGTGGTATCACGGGCGACGGGACCTTGGCGATTGGTATTGCATCGGGGACCGCGTTGGACAGTTCAAGCAACAGCGCCCCCGCAGCAGGTCCAAGCGGCACGTTCACGGTGGACAATACAAAGCCGGTGATCACACTGGTCGGCAGCAATCCAGTCTACGTGACGGAAGGCAATGCCTATTTCGAAGCGGGTGCGACGGCATCGGACAATATCGATGGAGACATCAGCGGCAGCGTGGTTGATGACAGTAACCTGGTGGATACGAATTCGCTGGGGACATACACGGTGACGTACAACGTGACGGACGCGGCGGGCAATGCGGCCGATAGCGTTACGCGGACGGTGATCGTGGAGGCAGAGAGCTCCGCGGTGCCCATTGCAGCATGGCCGGTCGCATTGGTGCTACTTGCTGTTGGTACCGTCATAGTCCGACGAGCAAGAAAGCAGTAGTCCGCAATCTGCACCGGCGCGATTGAGCGCCGACGCAAATTGCTCACGTGCAAGACTTTTAGGTTATGCCATGAGGATTTCTCGCGGACACACTCTGTTCTCGGAGAAACGCCTTGTTTCTCGCCGCAAGTCTCGCAAACACAGCGGTTACGAGAGGGGTTCAAGTGTGTTCGTGAGAAATCCGGGGTAGACTTGCCGTCTCAAGAGGTCATCAGGCCGCTCGTGGTTTCATGGTGTGTGGAGTCCGCGTCGAAAAACTTCTCTCCAAATGATACTATTGGACGTGGCTTGTTTGTGAAATTCGGTCGGATTTCTCACGGACTCACGGCCTGATCTCTCGTAATGAGTTCGCTTGCGAGACGTTTAACGGGGAATGACGGAGTCCTCTGCAGACGGTGTGAGACCGCGAGAAATCCTCCCGGCATAACCACAATGTCTTGTAGGCGAACAATGTAAGCAGGCGCTCCGATGCGCCAGTGCATTGTGCGGGTTTGGTGGGTCTTTAATTGCCGCATTTTGAGGCTGGTCACCGCTTTGGCAAATACCGATTCATTCGCTTCCTGGGCAGGGGGGCGATGGGTGTAGTGTACCTTGCCGAGGACGAGACACTGGGCCGGGAAGTGGCGCTGAAGATTCTCGACCGAAGTATCGTAACGGACCCTGATTTTGGCGCGCGCTTCCGTCAAGAAGCGAAGACCATCGCTCGATTGCAGCATCCTAACATTGTCCCTATTCACGCGTTGGAAAACATCGATGGCGATCTCGCGATCGATATGGCCTACATCGATGGCGGCCCGCTGATCAACTCTTCGGCGAGCATTGAGCAGGCGCTGCGCTGGACCGTCGATGTGCTGAGTGGTCTTGAGCGCTGCCACGATGCTGAGATTGTTCATCGGGACGTGAAGCCCAGCAATATTCTATTGTCGACCGACGGGCGCGCGTTACTATCGGACTTTGGACTGGCCAAACTACTGGCGGTTCACCAGTCCACTTCTCTTCGAAGCACTTCTTCCTCCTGCATGTTTGTCGGAACTCCCATGTACGCGCCGCCAGAAGCATGGGAGGGTCTGGAACCGACACCAGCTTGGGACGTGTATTCCGTTGGGATGGTGTTGTACGAAAAGCTGGCGGGAAAGCTGCCCTACGACGCGGAAACGCCGTTGGCCCTGTTGAAGCAGATGCTTGCGAAGCCGATTCCACCCCTCTCTGAATTGGTATCCAATGTGTCGCCGGAACTGAGTAATGCCGTTGATGCCATGCTGATACACGACCTCAATGCACGGACCCCCGACGCTTCGGCAGCGCTGGACCGCCTGCAAAAATCGCCGGAATTTGAGCGGGCAAGCAGGCTGAGTGGGGCAACACTTGTTCCTCGCATGGCAAAACCGAAATCGCTCATGCGCCAGAGAGCGACGCGGTTCTTGCGCAGAGCATGGATGCCAGCGGTTTTGACAATTGTCTTAGGTTGGGCAATCTGGGCCATCAACACGTATAGCAGAGACGCCGGACCCGAAGCATTGGATCTGACCAAACCGACCGTGTTTGACACACTGGACCCAGCCGGTCCGTCGGTCTGGAGCGCCCACTGTCTGATCGAGCCTTCCGGAGCCCCTGGCACTTGGCGCGTATTAGCGACGGGCGATACGCACCTTTGGATGATGCGTGCGACGCGACGGGATGATGGTCATATCGATTTGGACGGGCGTTGGGCCGAGTATAGCGATCCGACAGCAAGATTGTTTCAATACGGTGAATGCAGCGGGGTCGGACGGTTTGACAAGGCGCACAGCGAATTTGGCGTCACGCTTACATTCAGGGATGTGCTGGACGGGGAGAAGTGGACCAGGGCGTTATTCATGCGTCCGTCCAAGGGCGTTGGGGGTAGCCAAGCATTTCTGGACAGACTGAAGCAGGCCGACTACATTTCCGCTCTACTATACAATGAGCTCCAGCCCCGCAATGCGGATTGGCTCGACGAATTCGAAAATACCTGGTTGAGTCGAACGACTCGCATTGTGAAGGTTCCATTTGTTGACGAAACGAGGACACCAGTCGTCGTGGACGGCGTCTTGGATGAACCTATGTGGGAGTCCCCGTTGACCGGCGACACCCTGGACGCAGGTCGCTTGGATTCAGAAGGCGCGAAGGGCTCGATGCTAGAATTGAGGTATAGCGTGAAGGCCCTGTACGTAGGAATTCGGGGTGAAGCTATTCCATCCGCGACTTTTGCGGAGATTGGGTTATTGCGCCTATTCGATGTGCGCACGGCGGACTCGCCGAGGTGGATGGCCCGAATCCAAGGCCAACAAGTCGTTAACACGTTGAACTTGGTTCGACAGCAGCAGGTTCCCTGGCAATGCGATTGGCAGGGGTGCATTGTGCAGGACGGCAACCGGTGGAGTGCCGAGATATGTGTCCCGTTCGAGGGAATGGCTCCGGCGCAGATCCCTGTAGATGAGCAGCGATGGAGAATGACGTGCAGTCTTCGCCGGGCAGGCGAAGAGATAAATTCGACGCCAGTTGCCTACTGGGGAAGCCCCACGCTGCTCGATGTGGAGCGCGGTATCGTCTTGCGGTTCGAGTCTCGGGAGCTGAGTCGCTAGTCTGCTTACGGAAAAGCGGCAATCTCTGGAGCGATGGGTATTGCGAACTGAAAGCACCATGCGGCGGATTGCAGCGTTGTCCGCAGAGGGTGTTTGCGTGATTATGCAAGCCGGAGATGGTCCGCAATTTGAATCGGCGCTATTGAACGCTGATGCAAATTGCTCACGAGCAAGACTTTGAGGCTATGCCATGTGGATTTCTCGCGAACACACACTGTCTTCAGAGAGCTGCCTGGTTTTTCGGCGTAAGTCCCGCAAACGCACTGGTTGCGAGAGAAGGTAAAGTGTGTTCGTGAGAAATCCGGAGATAGTCCCGCATGGAAGGCCATGATAGGGGCGCGGAGCGGGTGTCAATGTCGAGGGTGATCAAATCGATCAGTGTCACACTGGCCGTCTGTGCTAGCTGCATTGAGGCATCGGCGCAAGTCTCACCTATAATCACCATCTTGGAAGTCGGCCCAACCGCGCCGAATCCACCCTCTTCATCTCCGATGTACCTTACCGCGTGCGGCGATTATGTCTATTTCTCGGCGGATGACGGTGAGAATGGTCGGGAACTCTGGTCGGTGGATGTGTCTGATCGCTGTCAGCTTTCAGTCGATCTCGAAGATGGCGCTAAGGGATCGAGCCCCAAAGTCCTTAAAGATATGGGAGGCGGAGTACTATTCTTCTCCGCGGAAGTGACTTCAAACGGCTTTGGAAGAGAAGCCTATCTTCGAGAGAGCGAGGCGAGCGAACTGGCGCTCCTGGGCGACCTTGCGCCGGGCAACTTGTCCTCGGATCCTGAACCAAGCGCACGCGCCGGCTCCTGGATTGTCTTCAATGCATCGCCAAATCTGAACCAGCGCAATGTGTTTGTTACACAGGCGAGTGGGCGTCCTTGTTTTAAGGTTGAAATACCGGCCTCAACGGGGCAGTTTTTTACGGCGCTTCTGGGTGATGACAGAATCCTGGTGGCGAGCAGGAACTTGTTGTACGCATTTCAGCCTGAATCGCGCGAAGTCTCGTTGATTAGCGACGGTAGAGGTGGCACCTCCATCATCGACCATTTAGTGTCGCTGGGTTCACGAGCTCTGTTCCGCTACCAAGACGACGCATGCGGGAGCGAGTTATGGGTCACGGATGGCACGCAGGAGGGGACGCGGCTACTGAAAGATGTGCGGCCGGGACCCGCTTCTTCCGAGATGGGCTCGATGACGGTCATTGGGGACGTAGCATGGTTTCAGGCGAACGACGGCGAGCACGGGAATGAACTCTGGGTGACCGACGGCACCGCCGAAGGCACGGTGATGGTGAAAGATGTGTGCCCTGGCGCGGGAGGAAGTGATCCGCACTATTTCGAAAAGGCCGGCGACTATGTGTATTTTTTTGCCAATGACGGCCAGCACGGAATCGAGGTGTGGCGAACCGATGGTACAAACGCTGGAACGCAACTTCTGGTAGACCTCTTCCCCGGGAGTGTGGGAAGTGAGCCGTGGTCTCCCGAGGAGTTTCGAGGCAAGCTCTATTTCTGCGCTAATTCAATCGAGTTTGGCGAAGAGGTGTTTTGCACAGATGGGACCGCACAAGGGACGACGCCGCTCGCGGATATTGTCCCAGGAACGGGTTCGTCGGGCCCGGACAGTCTGACGAATCTGAAGGAAGAGCGCCTCTTCTTTACCTGCAACGACGGAGTTCACGGGGAGGAGCTTTGGGGAAGTGACGGGAGTGCCGCGGGCACTCGGCTCGTCGCGGATATTTGGAAGCATGCATCTCAGAAGAGTCCCTCGGCGAGCCCGCACGATTTGGCGATAGTAAATGGACGCCTGTGCTTTGGAGCGACCAGTCGAGAGTGCGGCGACGAACTATGGCGTAGCGATGGTACAACCGAAGGCACGCAGATAGTGACGGACATCCGCGCAGGTTCCGAGGACTCAAGGCCCGAATTGCTGGCAAACCTTGGAACCGTTCTACTGTTCAGTGCCGAGGATGAAACAAGCGGACGGGAACTCTGGCGGACGGATGGAACAGCCGAAGGTACAGTGCGCGTGAAAGATATCTGGGCTGGCAAGCAGGGGAGCTGTCCACGGATGGGAGTGGCTTCACGAGGCAAGGTGTATTTCGTAGCGGAAGCCTCTCCGAACGCACCTCGCTTGTGGGAAACAGACGGGACCGAGGAAGGGACTTCGATCCTGGCGCATCAACCGGAAACGGAGGCGGGTGCTGCAATCGAAGAAGTATTCGTGTTGCGAGAGCACATCTTCATCTATACATCCGGAGAAAGCTCGATGAGTGCGCTCTGGGTGCTTGACGAAGATGGCACTCTGCGTAAGCTCTACATGGCCAATCCGCTCGTCGACATGGCGGTCTTGCTTGGGCAGGCTAAAACCGAGCCCACGCAATGGGAGCAGAAGATCGAAGGGCTTCCCGTCCCATTGATCAGTGCCATCCATCCGCCCGGCTCCAAGCGCTCTCTGTGTCCCTTCGTCGACATTGGGGGAGTCGTACTCTTCGCGGCGCACACGTTTGAGACCGGGGCGGAGTTGTGGAGTACAGACGGCACTCCGAATGGAACTCGGCTAGTCTCCGACTGTTTTCCCGGACAGGCCAGTTCAAGCCCGTCGTTGCTTGCCGCATCGCCGACGGAGCTTCTCTTTGTGGCCCATCATCCGCAGTATGGCCGTGTGGTTTGGACATCCAACGGAACCACGAAGGGCACGGGTGTTATTACGCTTGTCGACAGGGCGGGACATGCCGGTTTCCCCGTCGTCGCATCGGAAGGGCGCTTCTTGGACGACAACGCCGCTGTGTTCTCTGGATCCATCATGCCCGACGCGACATTTGACCGGGAATTGCTGGTTATCGATCGACGGGTTGGAAACAACGATCTCCGAGCGAGGGGACGGCTGGCGGAGAATCAATCTGCGCGAGTACACAGCATTACGCCGATGGGAGACGTGGTCTTCTTTGTCGCAGACGACGGGATTGCGGGCGAGGAGCTTTGGAAAGCGAGTCTAGTCGATAATCGGTGCTCGATGGTGCGCGATATTTATCCGTATATGGATTCGAAGGTTTCGGAATAGGGGGGCACGATGCTTGTCTGTGAAAATTCGGGGCCGCGCCTTTACAAAATTGAGCCTGGATATGGGGAGGTTTACGAATGAAATTGCAGAAAGCAGCAGCGTCCGTGGCGGTGGTCTGGATTGGGCTTGCGCTGGGTACACCCACTTGGGCTGAAGAGGGCACGGTAATGACAGTCGACGAACTCATACATGCGCGGCGCGATAACCCGGCTGCATCCTCGCAACCGGCGCCGATGACCATGGCCCCCGCGCGGTGGATATGGTTTCCATGTCAACGCACGTTATCGAATACGTTCGCCCTATTTCGCCGCGAAGTTGTGTTGGACGAAGTCCCCGAGCGTGTATCGGCATGGGTGACCGGCGACAGCCGCTACTTGCTATCGGTGAACGGGCAGCGCGTGCAGTGGGGTCCGGCTCCCTGCGATCCGCGTCAGTTGGATGTGGACCCTTGCGATATTACCGCGCTGATGAAGCCCGGGAAGAACGTGATCGGAGCGCAGGTGCTGTTTTATGGATTGGGCGACGGCACGTGGCCTGCCGGGAAGCCAGGCTTCATTTTTCATGCGGTCATGGAGTTCAAAGACGGTCGTGTTGAGCGCGTCGTGTCAGACGATTCATGGCAGGTGAAGCTGGATCGAGCGCACCGCCCGGGGCAATACAAACGGTGGTACTTGCGCGCGTTGCAGGAAGAGTATGACGCGCGATTACGTCCGGAGGGTTGGGATACGCCCGAATACGAGCCGGATGCCGATTGGATGGGCGCGGCAATTGTGGATTGCCCGCCCGATAAGCCCGCGGCCTGCGGAAGACACGACAGCAACGACTTGATTGACAGGGCGAATTCGGAAAAGAGCGCGTTGCGCGCACGGCAGATACCCGCGGTTCGAGAAACGCTGGTCGACGCGAAACGGCTGTCGGAGGCCGGTCGGGTGACCTGGCTGCGCGACCCCGACGATTGGTTCGATATGCGGATGGCGGATTCCTTCAAAGCGGATCGCGCCGATGTTGCCAAAACCAATGGAGATGCCTGGGAGTTGCCCGCTACCTCAAACGATCGAGAAGGAGTGTTCGCTACGTTTGAGTTCGCGGAGCAGATCGTGGGATGGCCGCATTTCACGATCGACGCCCCGGAAGGGACGATCATCGAACTGTTGCCGCAAGAGTCGCACGATCCCATCAACGGTCCTGCGTTCCTCGATACGCATTTCTACTCGTGGACACGGTTTGTGTGCCGCGAAGGTATCAATCATTTCGAGACATTCGACTATGAGAGTCTGCGCTGGGTTCAGTTGCACGTGCGCAATGCGTCGCGCCCAGTGACGATACGCGACGTAGGGGTACGCAGACGGACGTACCCGTGGCCGGAAAAGGCCCGGATTTCGTGCGACGAACCCGCGTTGCAGCGATTGTTCGACGCGAGCATCAATACGGTGTTCAATAGCGGTATCGAGACTTTCGTGGATGGAATGGGGCGCGAACGGCAGCAGTACAGCGGGGACTGCGGACCGCAGATCTTCCTTGCGCGATACGGGCTGGGGGACTACCTGCTGGCGCGGCGGTATTTGCGCACGTTCAGCGAGGGACAATCGCCGGAAGGGTATTTCATGGATTGCTGGCCCGCCTTCGATCGGCTGGCGCGCGTGATGCAGAAGCAAATCGACGGGGCCTACTGGGGTCCCTTGCTCGATCATGGGGTGGGCTTCAACTTCGACTGTTGGTGGCATTACCTGTATTCGGGAGACTTGGATGGAGTCCGCGAACCCTATCCGCGTCTGCTTCGATTCGCGCAGTACTTGGAGAGCCTGAAAGGCGCGGACGGTCTGTTGCCCGTCGAGAACCTGGGGATTCCGACGGTTTGGATCGATCACGATGCGTACAAGATGCCGCGTCACAAGCAGTGCGCGTTCAATCTCTATGCGGCGGCGATGTTCTCGCATGCGTTGGCGCCGCTTTGCCGGGCTATGGGAGACGAAGCCAAGGCTGCGCATTACGAATCGGTCGGCGCAGATTTGCTGAAAGCGACGGTCGCTCGGTATTGGAATGCGGATCGGGGACGCTTCGAGGCGAATCTGCCTTGGCAAGCTGAAGAGAAGGAAGTCCGGTTGTGTGATCGTTCGTTGGCAACCGCGATCCTCTTTGAGCAGTGTCCCGGTGGAAACACGGCGGGGGCGTTGAACGCATTAGTGGAATGCCCGCCGGAGATGGGGTTGTCGTATCCGGCAAACGCGTACTGGCGATGCTGGGCGCTGGCGCAGTTGGGGCGGACCGACGTCGTGGTGAAAGAGTGGCGTGAGCGCTGGGCGACCATGCCGTCCGTGGTGTTGAACAACTCGCTTCAAGAGAACTGGTCGGCGCGGCCGGACACCACAAGTTCGTGGAGTCATTGCCCGGTGATGCCCGCGTATGCGCTGTATATGGACATCGCGGGCATACGGCCAACGTCGCCCGGTTTCGCGACGTGCGTCATACGACCGCAATTGGCGGACCTCGGAAAGCTCGAACTCACGGCGTACACGGTGCGAGGACCCATACCGTTTGCAGCGGTGCCCGAAAATGGCGGGCATCGTGTGACGGTGTCGTTGCCGGCGGGATGCGAAGGCGAACTGCTGGTGCCGCCTTCGTCCAAGACCGAGTTGACCGCGCTACAACCAGTACACCCTTTGGGCCTGAACCGCTACCGAATTCCCGCAGGGGGAACGGCGGTCGTGTTCATTCCCTAAAAACAGTTGGGCGCTCCTAGCGTCTAGAGACCCGAGACAACTACGGTCGCATACGATCCGTTTGCCGGGAACTTGCCGTCCTTCTCGTACTTGAGGAAGGACACATGCCCATCCATGTAAAGCACGTTCGAGCCGCCGGGAAGATGGTTGAAGGTGGCATCCGACGTAGAGTCAAGGCTGACGGAATCCCAGAGAACCGCGATCTCGGACTGAGACTTCGAAGTGGCCGCAGGGTTGTTGATATCGCTGATCATGAAGCGCTCAACGCCCTCACGGAGGCGGTGTACGGTGGAGCCGCCGCCATTGCCGTAGGGGGAAGTCACGCTGATGTCGTTGTCGAGGGCATCACGCGCGGCGGTGCCGCCTGCTACGCCCAAGTCCGTGGACCCGAATGCGCCTACCGTCGCGAGGGGCAGCAGCATCTCGATCATCTGCTGGGCGGTCCCGGGCAGCATCGTCGTGTTCATCTCGTCATCGCCGTCGCACTGGTCGAGCACAAAGCCGTTGTAGTGATAGGAAGAGTCGCCGTTATCGGCGAGTCCAGCGTAGGCGCAGCCTTCTTTAATCAGAGCGAGGGTATCGGCCACATCGCCGGCAGAGTGCGGGGCCGACGGGCAAATCAGGACGCCCCAGTCCGTCAGGTACTCGGGATAGATGGCGGTGATGCGTGGGCAAAGCTCCGAAGATATTTCCGCACCGCAACCCGAGGGGAGACCGCCGGAACCGTCCGTGAAGTACTCAGCGACGCCCTGGACAGGCGGAAACTTCTGCCCCTTGGATTCGTTGGCGTACATTTTGAAGACGAGACCCATTTGCTTGAGGTTATTCTGACAACTGGCGCGGCGTGCGGCCTCGCGGGCACGCGCAAGCGCGGGCAGAAGAATCGCCGCGAGGATTCCGATGATGGCGATTACGACAAGAAGCTCAATCAACGTAAAGCCGTAGCGTTTCATGCGTTGGGCATCCTTATTTAATCATTGACGGACTTGAGGAGGGAGCATCATACCCTTTTTTACCTACCCCAAGCACCAGTTTTGCAGGCGGCACGTACTCTGTAGAACATCCCCGAATTCGTAAAACTTCCGAATGTGCTTCGATTCCTGGTCTACGCCGCCGACCGGTCGCAAACCCTTGAAGATGAGTCGCTTGGGACGCTGGCCTATTCCGATCGAAGCGCGCGTATGTTTGAACTGCGCAGGGCAAATACGAGCGCCGCCCATACGCTGGCGGCAGCAAGCAGTAGCGCCGCGAAGGGGACGGTATAACGTGACAAGGCGCCTGCGGCGGTTTGCATGGACACTAAGGCAGGGGTCATGGCGACCGTTGCCGCGCCGGCTCCTACAAGAATGCCGCCGAGGAGCAAAAGCGCGTGTTCGCGCAGGAGTAGCCGGAACACCATGGGGGCAGGGTAGCCAAAGGCGTGGAGCAGCGCGATTTCCCGCCGGCGTTCGAATACGTTCCGCAGCACGACAATGCCCGTGGCGGCGGCCCCCAGCAATACTCCCAGGCCGCCCAGAGCCAGAAACATGCTCAGATAGGTGCTTTCAACGGCGTAGAACATGCGTAACCTATCGACGGTCGTCATGACGTCCATACCGTCGCGCGAGAAATCGCTCTGGAGCTTTGCCACGGTTTCCGGCGCTGGAGGTGACGCCGAAGCGACGAGGAACGCGCGAAAACCCTGTTCGGATGGCCACAGGCGCGTGAAAGCGGCGTCCGAAATTAGAACGGTTCCCTGAAATACCGAGAGCGCCATCGGGAGTGTACCAACGAGCTTTAACGAGACCGTGTTTCCCGAATCGTCGAGCACATCAAGCGTATCGCCCACTTTCATCTTCAGGCCCCACATGGCGGTATTGGCATCGCCGGCAAGGATGGGAACGGTGTTGCCTGTGTCCGAATCGAGCAGACGCCAGATGTTGTCACCATTGGCGGGCAGAAACGCCTTCATCTCTGTCATGGCTTCGGTGTTCACACCAAAGATACGCGGAGTCTGGGCGTGGTTGAGGTTGAGACAACTGGCGTCGTCGCCGTCGCGTACGCGCAGCGCGGCAGAGGTGAATTCCGGAAACGCCTTCGAAATCGCCGCGGAATCGATTAGCGGGGTCGTCGTTTCTGCGTAGAGCGAGAAGCCGCCGGTCCCGGACCAATGCATTTCGGAGTTCGCGGCGGGGTCTTTCTGCATGGATGCGACCGCCAGCACGAGGAAACATCCCGACGCGAGAGTCGAGATCATGCCCAAGCTGCGAGACCTGCGCCGCGAGGCGTTAAGCAGGGCGATACGCCACGGCGTCGGAAGCCCTGCTCTCTTGCTGAAGGCCGCGCGTATGAGCATGTCGCGCGCGATGAGCAGTCCCGCGAGCAAGACGAGGAATCCGGAAGTGAAGAAGGACATGGAGACGTCTTCCGCTTCGGAGAAGAAGGTGAGAGCGGTAATGGTCACTGCAGACAGCAGGGATAAGGTAGCCACAATTCGGCCTATTCTGCCGGTGCGATAGGTTTGGCGCGGCTGAGTGAAATCGCCCTGCAGCAGCTCGCGCGCGGGGAAGCGCATGATGCGCCGCAAACATAGAAACGTCACACCGAGCGCGCAGAATATGGTGGCTGCCGCGCCTGACGCAATCGAAGAACCGGATGCGTGGAACAGGATGTGGATGTTACCGACAGCGCCGCCCCAGAACTTGGCAAGTCCCTGCAGCAGTGCCTGAGCGTAAGCAATTCCGATAAGTGCGCCAAGCAAGGCCGCGGGCACGGACACGAGAAATCCTTCGGTCAGAAACTGCGTGCGGACGCGAGCGCGGCCCAGTCCAATTGCGAGCATGAGGCCAATTTCACCGGCGCGTTGCTGAACACCGAGTGTGTAAAGCAGTGCGGTGAGGGTCAGAGCGGAGATCAGCAAAAAGAAGCTCATTCCAAAGAAGAGTCCGCCCAAATCGATGGCTTCGCCAACGGCTTTCAGGGCTTTGGTCCGAACGTCTTCGACCACAAAGCCAAGATCGGCGGGGTCCACATTCCGAGCCAATTCCGAATCGATTGACTGCTGCGTCGCAGCGGGATCCTGAAATCGAACCGCCGTGACCTTGCCAAATCGATTCCCCCACATCTCTTGACCGGCGCGAAGCGTGACGAATGCCTTGGGGGTCTGGCGATACTGTTTCCAGTACTCCTCGTTGGATTTGTCTTTGAGGAGTGTGTCGTCCATCGGCATTCCGATTTTCCAGTCGGCGCAGCTCTCGACATTGCTGAGTCCGGGGAAATCGGGCACGAGTTCCTTTTCGAGGTTCAGGGACTCGATGGGAACGATGGAATGAACCGTGAACTGACGCGAGCGTTCCACGAATTGATTGGAGGGCGTCACTTCATAGTATGCGACCGAAATCGAATCTCCCTCGCGCGCATCGAGTGCGCTCGCGAGCCACGAGTTGAGCACAATTTGATCGTCGCGCAAGCCGTCGGCACACGCTCCAGCCGTCATGAAGGAATAGGGCGTGAAGCGATCCCCTTTGGCTATGCGGTTCACAAGATACGTCAAGGTAGCCTGCGCTTGCGGTATCGCGGATGCCGCGTTGTAGACGGGTTCATCGATAAATATGCGGTCGCTTTCGAGTTGCAGCGCCGCATTGCCGGCGCGCCGGATGCGCAATCCGCTGTATTCGGGTTTCCAGGATTCCCGAATTGCCGCCTGCAGAGCGGACGCGTCTGTGTTGCCACCGAAAAGCACCAGGTTGACCCGATCCTGCAATTCCATCTGCGATTGAAGATCGCCGAGGCGCAGGAAGACGTTGAATGGCGGGAGTTGAGTGGCCGTCAATCCGAAACGTCCCATCTGCGCGTCGGACAACACGGCGCTTACGCGCACATTGATGCGCCGGGCAGCCTCTTCCTCTCGCGAGGACAACGGCGCATCGCGCGACAACAAGCTGGGGACGGGGATGCGAAGGGCTAGCGTGTCGCCGGGTTTTACTCCGAGTCTGGCGGCAAGCCGCTCGTCGACGGCGGCCTCGCGCTCACCAAGTACAGGAGGCCCCGCGCTGCCGAAGGACCAAAAGGTGTCTTCCACGCCAGTAATCTGGGCTTGGTTTACTTGCGTCTGTTTGCCGGTGGCGGCGTCTTGGCGAATGACCATGCCTCGCAAGAGAAGCGCACCGGATAGCGGGGTGTCTACCTTGGCGTCCACGTCGCGAATCAGCCCCTGTGAGAACGTGCGATCTCCGGCGACCACTACGAGGTGGATTCCGCCCAGGCGTGACAGCGCGTAGGTGCGCAAGGTGTAGTCCGCGGAATCGCCGACAATGAGCGCACCGGTGAGGATGCTTGCGGCGAGTAGGGTTCCGAAAAAGAGTCCCGCGTGCAATCGCTTGAAGTAACGCAGGCTGCGCGCTATCGGCGTGAATCGATTCATGGTTCGCGTAACGCGCCCTCGCACAATTCGAGAACGCGTCCCATGAGCTCGGCAATTGCCATGGAATGAGTCACGACGATAAGCGTCAACTGTTCTTCGCGATTGAGTTCAAGAAGGAGTTGAGCCAAGTCGTGGGCGCCTTTCTGATTCAGCGAGCCGGTGGGCTCGTCGGCGAGCAGAAGGCTGGGTTTGTTGATGAGGGCGCGGACTACCGCGACGCGCTGGCGTTCTCCTCCGGACAGCCGTTCGGGTAGATCCGAGGCGCGGTCGCGCAATCCAACGCGCTCGAGGAGGCGCGTGGCGCGGTCCAGCGCAGTCGAAGCGTCCTTGCCTACAAGCGTTGGGAGCAAGATGTTCTCGAGCACGGTGCATTGAGGCAGGAGCATGTGCGATTGGAAGACGAAGCCAATCTCTGCGCTTCTGAATGTTGCGAGGTCCGCCTCAGGCAACGATGCGATGTTCTTGTCTTTGAAGACCACCTCTCCCGATGTGGGCGAATCGAGCGAGCCGATAAGGTTGAGAAGTGTGCTCTTACCGCA
Source organism: Candidatus Hydrogenedentota bacterium (assembly GCA_019695095.1). Taxonomy (NCBI): domain Bacteria; kingdom Pseudomonadati; phylum Candidatus Hydrogenedentota; species Candidatus Hydrogenedentota bacterium. The sequence goes on along the minus strand of JAIBAQ010000058.1, from coordinate 15,049 downwards.
GCCGGAAGGGCCGACGATGGCAATCGATTCTCCGGCCTCAACACGCAGGTTCAAATTGGAGAGCACTCGAAGTGGGTTTTCACCGCCGTCGTACTGTTTGACGACGTTACGCAGTTCGAGCAACGGAGTTGCCAAGGTCTATGCTCCTTTCGATCCGAATGCGGCGACCGAACCATCGTCGCAGCCTACCACGACCAACTCGCCAACAATTGCAGGCGAAGAGATTTCGTCGCTTACTTCATAGGACCACAATACACGGCCATCTTCAAGAGCGAGGACGTGCAACTTGCCGTCCGCGGAGACAACCACTTTGTTTCGCACGAGCACAGGGGAGGACGGCGTGTCTTCGAGCTTCGTGCGCCACTTGAGTTTTCCGGAGGCGCGTTCGAGAAGATAGACGCACCCGTCGTTGGCGGTAAACGCAACGCTGGATTCGCTGACTGCGGGCGTCTCCATGGCTTCGCCTTCGCACTCGGTGTTTTCCCACACGATGGCACCGGTGCGCACGTTGACTTGCACGAATTTGCCGCAGCGGCTTCCCGAGTACGCGGAGTCTCCGCTCAGTGCGACTCCTCCTGCGATTTCACAGTCGGTTCCCATGTCGACTTCACGGACCAGCGAGCCGTCTTTGGTGGAGAAGAAGTGAAGGGCTGCGTTGCAGCTCCCAAATATCACGACTTCCGCGGTTGCGGCCGGAGATCCGTCGCAGCGAGCAATGCCCTTGCTTTTCCAGATGGGCTTGCCTGTGTCGAAATCGAGCGCATGCAACGACCCCTGCGCCTGATCGATGAGAAGGAGGCGCCGAGGGTTGGCCTCCGACGTGTCGAGAATAGCGAGATTGGGCGAGCCCAGCAACGGCACATGCGCGTTACTTTCCCAACGTGTCTCGCCGGTGGCGGGATCGAGAGCGAAAACGGTACCGCCTGAGGAACATGCGATGAGCGTCGACTCGAACAACGCGAGTGGAGCATCAATGCTGGCGGCACTCGGAGGTTTGCCTTCGACCAGTGTTTCCGTAAGTGCGCGGGTCCATATCGGTTTGCCGGAGAAGTCCAACGCGTGGATCTCACCGTTCGAATTTGCGGCGTAGATGCGCTCGTTGTCAGCGACGGGTGTCTTGGAAACCTCGGCGCCCAATTCCGCCCGCCAGCGAGGTTCGAGGGTGTCGGCAATAGACACGTCCGCGTAACCGCACAGAGAAGCGGGGCCATGATAGGTTGGCCACAGCGGTGCGGTAGGGCGAGGAGGAGGTTCGGGCTTGATGCTTGGCGCGTCGTGTGTAGCGGCCGCGGAGTCCGGCATCGGCGCCGCGGATGGCTCGGGCGTGGACGGATCGCTTCCGCAACCGAGACTCAGGCAGGTGAGGAGCATGAGAGGATATGCAATGGCCCAAAGGCCGGATGCACACCGGTTCGTCATCGCGTTTCCAATGCTTTGTAGACTGCGTCCATTTTCTCTGCCATGGCATCGCCTGTGTATTGAGCGCGCACGGTCGAACGCGCCATCTCGCCAAGACTTTTCGCGAGCTCTGGATCGAGCAACAGCTTCTTAAGATTCTCGAACAGGCCGTCGGGGTCTTTGGGATCGTAGACCAACCCGCCGCCGGTCATCTCGACGACTTCACGGAACGCGCCGGTATCCGGCTGTACCACGGGCACGCCGCATCCACCCGCTTCCAGGACGAAAAGACCGAAGGCTTCGCCTTGCGGCGCGGGCACGGAGAGCACGGAGACCGTCCGTAGAAAGTCCTTGCGGGACGTCTTGGTGAAATCTGGGACGATATCCACAGAATCCTCGCACGCGGCGTCCGCGAGGCGGCGTTTGATAGTCTGCAGGAATCGCTGATCGCCGGAAGTAACACCACCGGTGGCGCGCAGTCGCAGGTCATAAAGACCCGGCACGCGCTTTAATCGAATGAAGGCGTCGACGAGTTGGTCGAAACCGAGCGAGCCACAAATGCGCGACAGGTAGCCTATGGCAAGCGGCCCGCGCTCGACGGGGCTCGGTTCTGTCTCTTCCAGCTCAACGCCTAACGGGATAACCGATACCCGCTCTGCGGGGATCTTCAGGCGCGAGATCATTCGGTCGGCGTACCACTTGCTCACAGCGACAAACGCATCGACTTCGCGCGCGCGTTCGGCCAATATTTCCCAACAATAGTCGCGCCAATTGGGAGTCATGGCGTCGAGCCACGTGTCTTCGTCTTGCAGGCTGCACACGATGGGGACTTTAAGCGCGGATTTGACCTCTTTGGCAACGCCGAGCAGCAAGGCGTTGGACATGTGGACAATGTCGGGCTTCTCCTGTTCGATCAGCCATTCCAGCAAACGTTCGAGCTCTTTGCGTTGACGGCCTTCACGGCCCTGGAGCATGGAGTACGTCATGGGACCCAGTTCTGCGGCGCTGGTTGAACCTTCGCGGGCAGCGGCCTGCCGGAGTACCCATGGCGAATCGAACAGGCGATCGATCCAGCGGGGTGTTTTCCGGAAGAGTCCGAGTTGCTGTTGGAGATAGACGTTCACACCGCCAAAGAACACGGGGGTCTTGGGCGCCATGCCCTCCGCATCGATCAAGATTGGCAGATAGAGCGGAACCACGAGCACATCACAGCCGCGGCGCCGGAGCGCGCGCACGAGCACGCCGTCTCGCAGGCAATTCTGACAGTAGAACGTGCCGCCGGTGCCGGCAGTGATCTTGAGCACTTTCATGCGGGGTGCACCTCTCCGAGCCGGAACGCAAGCGCGCCGGTTGGGCAAACGCGGACGCATCGCTCGGCGTTTGAGGCAAGGGCCTCTTCGAGTTCTTGTTCAAACGGCGGTTTCACGCGGACGGAATAACTTCGGCCTTCGAATGCCATGCCACCGGAAGATTTCGAATTGCGGCTCACTTCCACGCACAAGCCGCACTTGATGCATTTGCCCGGTTCAAAAACGACGCGGTCATAGCGGGAAGCCGGAGCAACGTTGGCGCGCGCCGCAAGACGAAACGCATCCTGTCTGGCAGCGTAATCGGTCGCGTATTGGCGCAAGCGGCATGAGACGGGCTTGAGGCATTCGCAGTGCATGCACCACGAGGCTTCCTGCTGGGGGTCGTCGACTATCGTATCGCCGGCATGCGATTGCGACTTCACAGATGGCTTGCCCAATACCGACTTAAGGAGCTTTGCGATTAGTGTCTTCTTGGCGTCGTGAATGGGGTCGAGACGCGTAAGAAACGCGGGCACTTCACCGGGGCGAAGTTCGCCCAACTTCGAATTGAAACGCGAAATTGCCCGCGGCACGGGAGTGCCATTGAGGTAATGGAGCGCTTGATGAGCAGCAGCCTTGCCTTCGGCCACGGCATTCACCGTCATTGGGTATTCGATTGCATAGAAGACCCCGTTTACTGCCGGTTCGAGGTCGTCGCACGCGACGATTATCGCATCGTGTTCCATACGCAGAGTCTCGACGGAGATATCAAGCCCTACCTGGCAATTCAAGATAAATCGCGCACCCATGCGTTGAATCAATCCGATTTCGGCGTCAAGAACACCAGGGTCAAGGGATTCCTCCGCATATTCGCGGATTACCCGGCCTGCAACCGGGGCCTTGTCGTAGAGAGTGCACGAGTGGCCGTGTCTAAGCAAGACGTATGCGGCCGCAAGGCCAGCCGCGCTCGCACCAACAATAGCAACACGCTTATTCGTTGGAGGGGCGCACTCGGGGACATCGTCACGAATCGAACTCTCTGCCACGACGCGATGCAGTTCGCGAATCTGAAGGGGCATGTCCGTGGCCGCGCGATGGCATCCGCGTTGACACGGTGCGGTGCACACGTATCCAAGCGTAGCGGGGAGCACAAGATGTTCACGCGCGATGCGCCCTGCTCCCTCGTAGTCGCCCAGCCCAATCCGGGCCATCATCGCGGAAACATCCAGCGACGCCGGACATATGTGCCTGCACGGAGCTTCGCAATCGCCCACGTGTTCACTTAGCAGCATCTCAAGTACACGTCGTCGTGCGTCAAAGATATCGGCCCCGCGCGTATCAATGTCCATACCATCTTCAGCGGGCGCCGAGCAGGACGGCAACAACCGGTTTCGCGCAATGTCCTTCACAACGCACACCATACACGATGTGAGCGAATGAACGCCGGGAACGTGGCACAACGCGGGTATCTCGATGCCGTTAGAACGGGCGGCCTCCATAACGGTACAGCCTTCGGCTACGTCGATTGTCTTGCCGTCAATAGTAAGTGTGGGCATGGGCTATTCCACATTGACCGCGCCGGTTGGGCAAATCTCGCGGCATGCGCCGCAGCGCGTACACAAGGCGTCATCAATCGCGTGAATTTGGTACGGCCTCATTTCAATAGCATCCACTGGACACTCCTGAGCGCACTTTGTACAGCCAATGCATGCATCGTTGATGGAGTACTGTACCATTTTCCGGCACGCGTGCGCAGGGCAGCGGCCTTCCAGGTGAGCAATAAATTCGCCGCGGAAGTATTTCAGTGTCGTTAGGACCGGATTGGGCGCCGTTTTGCCAAGGCCGCAAAGGCTGAGCTGTTTCACGCTGTGCGCGAGACTCTCGAGTTGCTCCAAATCCGCGTATGTGGCCTTGCCTTCGCAGAGCAGCGTTAAAATCTCGAGCATACGCGTCGTGCCGACACGGCACGGTGTGCATTTGCCGCACGACTCGTGTTGCATAAAAGCAATGAAGTAACGCGCAATCTCCACCATGCAATCGGTGTCGTCAAGAACGACGAGTCCACCCGACCCCATCATCGCGCCCACATCCGCCAGCGCCTCGAAGTCGACCGGCGTGTCCGCGAGTGACGCAGGAATGCAGCCGCCGGATGGTCCGCCGATTTGCACGGCCTTGAAAGCGCGGCCATGGGGTGGGCCGCCGCCGATTTCTTCCACGATCTGGCGAATCGTGATGCCCATTGGCACTTCGATGAGGCCGCCGCGCCGTATCTTGCCGGTGAGCGAGAAGACTTTCGTGCCTTTGCTTCGCTCGGTTCCAAGCGACGCGAAGGCTTCGGGGCCGTTTCGTACGATCCAAGGCACGAGCGCATACGTTTCGACATTGTTCACAAGCGTGGGACAGTCGTGAAGACCGCGTGTTGCCGGAAACGGCGGTCGATACGCGGGCATGCCTCTGCGGCCTTCGATGGACGCCAGCAACGCAGTCTCTTCGCCGCACACAAACGCGCCCGCGGCTTCCATGACGCGGACGTGGAAGGAATGCCCGCTTCCAAGGATGTCGTCGCCCAGAAAACCTGATTGAACGCAGCGTTCAATGGCGGCATTCACGCGACGGACGGCGAGCGGGTATTCGGCGCGAATATAGATCACGCCTTCGCGCGCGCCAACCGCCAGCGATGCTATGAGCAGGCCTTCCAAAACACGGTAGGGATAGGACTCGAGCAACATGCGATCCATGAATGCGCCCGGGTCGCCTTCGTCGCCGTTGCAGACGATGAACTTTCGCTCGCCTGATGCATCGCGTACGGCTCGCCACTTGCGGCCGGTCGGGAAACCCGCGCCCCCGCGGCCTCGCAGTCCGCTGCGGTCCACCATGCTGATGATGGCGTCAGGGTTCGACTCATGTTGCAGGCACGTGCGCAGTGCCGCAAACCCGTTCTTCTGCTGATACTCGTCGATATCGAGCGGGTCCAATTCACCGCAATACTCGGTCGCTATCCGCTTCTGCTTCTCCGTGAAAGCCGCGACAGACTCGCCTTTTGTATCGAGTACACGGGTCTCGATCGTGTCTTCTGGCGACGCATAGAGACTGTTTAGCCACGTCTTGGTCTTTGAAGCGATACGCGCGGAAATGCGGCTCGGAATGAAGTGTTTCGCCACAAGATTCTGAACATCTTCCGCCTGAACCTTTGCGTAAAGACGTGCCGGTGAGTTGGGCGTCACGAATTCAAGCAGGGGCGTTTGATGGCACATGCCAACACAGCTCACCGGTTTGATGCGAACCGGCGTGTCAATCGTCGCGAGTGTTTCTTCTAAAACTTCGCGGACTTTATCGCTGCCGCCTGCCACGCAGCAGGAACCGAGACCAATACGCACTTCGGCTACCGGCGGCGACGGCATGGCGCGGAATGGCGCTGGGTGCCGGTGGACGACTGCGGCGCGCTGCACGTGTTCGCCAAGCAGACGGTCGATTGAATCCGACCGCACATGGCCATTAGTGATTTCATCAATCTGGACGGCGGGCGCCAGCGTGCAGCAACCGAGGCAGGCGACCTTGCGCACCGTGAACCTACCCTCGGCGTCCGTGTCGTCACAATTATCAAGACGCAGTCGCCGCGCCACTGCTTCGTAAACTTCGGTGGAACCTTTGACGTGGCAGGCCGTGCCGTCGCAAATGCTGATCAGGTGCCGGCCCACGGGCTTCCTGCGAAATTGGGCGTAGAACGACACTACGCCCTCTATGGACGCAGGCGATATTTCCGTGACTTCAGAGACATGCTGAAGAGCGGGATCCGGCAGGAACCGGTATCGATCCTGAATGGCTTGAAGGATCGGGATAAGCGATTCCTGTTTGCGGCCTCTCGAATCGACAATCTCTTCGATATCGTCTTTACTGAATTCTGCTACTTCCATGGGTCTTGGCGCGCTTCACTTTGTCATTGCCGACAGAATCGACGCGCCGAGAGAAGGCAGACGTTCCGGCTGCCGCAAACGAGACGCGATAGACTGACGAGATGCGCAATGTACTTCTCATGCCGAGCGCCGCCGGGATTCGGGGGCGCGACAGCTCTATGGGTTCTTGAGGTCAAAACACTTCATCGTGTCCTGGCTTCGGACAATCAGTTTTCCTTGCGACAACGCAAGCGGAGCCCACAACTCTCTCCCCTCGACCACAGGGGCATGGGCAAGCTCTTGATATCCATCGGGCGATGGCGACACAAGGTACAGAACCCCTGACTTGCCATCCAACGAGATGATCATGTCATCGGCAAGAATGAGACTCCCGCGTTCGAACATGGGAAGCCCTTCCTTCTCGCCGGTACGCCACTTCACGGTGCCATCGAGTGTCATACACGTCATGCCGAGCATGCGCTCGTTGGAGTTGTTGTTGATATAGAGATGGTCCTTGTAAAAGAGGGGTTGGTGGATTTGTGAACCACACACATTCGAATCGAGCTTGAACAGTTCTTTGACGGCAAATCCCGAGTCGGCCTTGGAAACCTGAATCATCACCGTACCCGCATTGTATCCGCCGGTAACAAAGAGGCGGTCGCCGGGGAGAGGCATCGGATATGGAATGGGTATGAAGCACTGCCATCCGTCGTAGGACCAGAGGATAGAACCGTCTTCAACGGATATCCCTGCAACCGAGCCCTTGATGGTCATTGCTTTGTCGGAAGCGCCGATCATGACCACCTGATCGACGCCTGCGAGCGTGGTAACAATAGGCGGCACATAACCGACAAGGCCCAGGCTCGGGCTCTTCCATACTTCATTTCCCGTGGCGCGGTCGTACGCGACAACAAAGGCGTCCTTGGCTTGCGGCGCCACAATCACGAGATTCTTGTAGAGATATGGGGACTGGGAAAATCCCCAGCGCGGAACTTCCAAGCCGTAGTCGGTCATAAGGTTCTTCTGCCACACCGGCTGGTGCGTTTTGCGGTCGATGCAGAGGAAGTTGCCCATCATGCCAACAGAATAGACATATTTCTCGTCAACAGTCGGAGGAGTTCTGGAACCCGTATGTCCAACTTCGCCGGGGGCGTCGTATTCGTATCGCCAGAGTTCGTTGCCCGAGTCGAGCGCGAGGCAACGGAGTATGTCTTTCTTGCCTTCGATGCGGTCAAGGACATAGACCTCGCCATCGCGAATGGCAGGGCCGCCGTAGCCTTCGCCGACGGGGGTTGACCAAAGGAGTTTGGGCCCGCTTTCGGGCCAAGCGCGAAGAAGTCCCTTTTCAGCGGACGTACCGTCGCGGTTTGGACCCTGGAACTGCGGCCAATCTTCCGCAAAGGCGATTGCGCCGACGGTCATTGCAAGGCATAGCGCCACTGTTGAGAACCGAACCCCGAATTGGAACACGCGCATGATAGAACCCTTCTTGTTTTCTTTGAGCATGGAGTTCTCGTATACCTTGGCCTGATGCGTCCGTGTACCGCTTTCGGGCGGCAGCAAGGCCAGTGAAGAGCATGTCATGGGCACGAGTCAAGGGTCTTGTGAACCGCAGTCTTCCTGCCCTAAAATAAAGTACCTTTTCAAGACATGCTTGGCTGCCCAATTGTCCCATGATTCGAAAGAATTATCAATGGAGCGTTTCAGATGAAAAAGACGACAGGGTTTCTGCTCATTCTTCTCGTAGGGTCTGTAGTAGCCATGGGGGCGGATTCACCGCAGTTCAGAGGTCCCGATAGGGACGGCAAATTCGCCGATACGGGTCTGCTCAAGGCGTGGCCTGAGGGGGGGCCGGCCCTGCTATGGAAATCGGATGGAATCGGCGCGGGATACGCCTCGGCGTCAGTCGTGGGTGACACGATCTACGTTCCGGGGATGCTCGATGACAATCAAGGATACGTGTTTGCGCTCGACCTTTCCGGAAAGCTGAAGTGGAAGTCGCCCTACGGGACGGAAACACTCGATAAGCAGGCTGCGGGTTCGCGCACGACGCCGACCATCGATGGAGACCGCCTTTATGTGATCTCCGGCCTGGGCGTGTTGACGTGTATGAGCACTGCGGATGGAAAGCCCATTTGGCAGGTCGATACGAAGACCAAGTTTGGCGGGCAGGACGTATCGTGGTCGATCGCGGAATCGGTGCTCGTGGACGGCGATCTCGTGTTCTGTACGCCGGGCGGCCAGGATGCGTCCGTAGTCGCACTCAACAAGATGACCGGCGACACGGTCTGGACGACGAAGGGATTCAGCGAGCCCCATGCCTATTGCGCACCGGATGTTTTTCAATTTGATGGTCGCCGCGTGCTGGTAACGATGACGGCGAAGTCCGTGATCGGCGTCGACACCAAGGATGGCAAGGTCCTCTGGACCCACAAGCACGAGACCGACTATGACATTCATGCCGTCACTCCGGTCCTCCAAGGAAACATGCTCTATTACACGGCCGGCTACGGCTCAGGCGGTGGCATGCTTGAAGTCTCGAAGGACGGTGCTTCCGTGACGCCCAAGTGGTCCGACAAGAACCTCGATTGCCAACACCACGGCGTTGTGTTGCTTGACGGCTATATCTACGGTGCGGGTCACAACAATGGCAAGCTGTTCTGCATCGAACTGGCGACCGGCACTGTGAAGTGGAGCGCCGACGAGATTTCGCAGGCGGTCGTCGAGTACGCCGACGGAATGCTGTACACGTACGAAGGTCCGAAGAAGGGTATCATGAGCCTGGTCAAGGCGTCGCCCGAGAAGTTCGAGAAAACGGGGACCTTTGTCGTTGCAAAGGGCAGGGACAAGCACTGGGCCCATCCGACCATTGCTGGCGGACGGTTGTACGTCCGGTATGACGGTTCACTTTACGCCTACGATATTAAAGCCAAATAGTCGCGCGTTCCATTCGAGAAGAAGCGGACCGAAACGGGGGGAGGGGATAGATCCGCATGGCAACCACGTTGCCTGAACAAGGCGTGCCGCATCCGGCGTTGCTGGACGCAATGCAGGAGATGGCACGCCGTGACGTGGCCTGGAAAGAACATCGGGCGTTCGGACTGGTGTACGACCACTCCGAGGCCCATTCGGAATTTGTTCGGCAGGCGCACAACTTGTTCATGGCCACGAATGGCCTGAATCCCATGGCCTTCCAGAGTCTCCAGCGGATGGAACATGAAGTGGTCCGCATCACCGCGGACTTGCTGCATGGCGATGATTCAGTCGTAGGGACGATGACTTCCGGGGGTACCGAGAGTCTGCTGTTGGCCGTGCTGACATACCGACAGCACGCGCGCAAGCACCGGCCGTGGGTGAGACGTCCGGAGATCGTCTTGCCGGAATCCGCGCACGCGGCGTTCTTCAAAGCGGGCGAGTACTTCGACGTCAAGATGATTCCGACGCCGCTACAGAAGGACTTTCGCGCGGATGTGGATGCCATGGCGCGGGCAATCACGCGCAACACCATCGCCGTGGTTGGAAGTGCCGCGTGCTATCCCTACGGAGTCGTCGATCCCATAGCGGATATTGCCGCCCTGGGCCAATCGCGCGGATTGCCTGTCCATGTGGATGGCTGTATCGGAGGATTTCTACTGCCGTTCGTCGAGCAACTTGGTTCGGCGCACCAAATAGCGCCCATTGCGCCATTCGATTTCCGCGTACCGGGAGTGACGTCCATGTCGGCGGACGTACACAAGTACGGTTACGCCGCCAAGGGGGCAAGCGTAATCGTGTATCGCGGCATGGATTACCTGCGGTATCAGTTCAGCGCCGCAACGGATTGGTGCGGCGGGGTGTATGCGTCGCCGACCTTGGCGGGAACGCGGCCCGGCGGCGCGATTGCCGCAGCGTGGGGCGCCTTGCATGCACTGGGCCGCAGTGGATATGTCGAGAACGCCAAGGGCGTGATGGTGGTCACGAAGCGATTCTACGAGGGCATCAACGCAATCCCCGAGTTGGAAGTGTTGGGCAAGCCCGCCATGTCGATCATCGCCTACGGCGCACGTATTCCCGGTTTAAGCACCTACGCCGTCGGAGATCAGCTCGAGGCACGCAAATGGCACATCGATCGACTGCAGCGCCCCGAAAGCCTGCACATGATTCTAAATCCCGGCCACGCAGAAATCGTTGACTCCTATCTGGATGACCTGCGCGAGGCCGTGGCTTACGTCAAAGACCATCCCGATACCGCGTTTGAAGGCAGCGCCCCCCTCTATGGGCTAATCGCCAAAGCGCCAATGCGCCGGCTGGTGAAGCGTCAAGTATTAGCCATTGTCGAAAAGATGTATAGCGCGGAGGGCGGGATTCCCGATCTGAGTGCGCCCCAGGCGGACGCACCAACTACCGAAAACGTCTCTACCCCGCCAGCGCTACCTCCGCTCGTGGTCAAGGCGATGAAGGTCACGTCTCGTTTGAAGAGGCTATTCCGCTGACTGTATTCCCCGGTCTCGCCTCTCGCTGTCTGTGAGCACATCTGTCCTGAGCGCAAGTGTGTACTTCGGACATTTCGTCACCTTTTGGAGCAATACGGACCCACGCGCTAAGGCCGGTACCTATCATGGCTTACGCCGAAAACCCAAAGAACAGCGATTGCTGGTACGGATTTTGCACAACACATTGTGTCGATTCGCAGAATAGCATCTCGGGGGAATCCAACAGCGAATCGGCAGGCAGACCCTTGCGGCTGTGCGGCTAGTACTGCGTCCAGCGCCTTTCAATGCAGGATTGCGAGGCAACTCGGCGAGGCTGCGCATCTGGAGGTAGCACCTTGGAACTCAATCGAAGAGGATTCCTGCATCTATTGGGGGCAGGCGCAACCTGCATGTGTGCAGGTCCGGCCCTCGGCGAATCCAACGACCCGACGGAAGACGATGGCATGGCGATGCTCGTCGACACGACGGAATGCATCGGATGCCGAAAATGCGAATTTGCGTGTGACCAGGCCCAGGGACTGTCGGGGCGCTCGCGCGAGTCGTTCGAGGATACGTCGGTATTCGACCAGCCCCGAAGAATGGTCGCCGACGCCTACACCGTCGTAAACCGGTACCCGCAGCCCAACACCCCCGACCAACCCATCTATGTTAAGAGCCAATGCATGCACTGCGTGAAGCCTGCGTGCGTGTCAGCGTGCCTGGTGGGCGCATTGACTACGGCCGAAAACGGCGCCGTTGTCTATGACGCGGGCAAATGCATGGGCTGCAGATATTGCATGGTTGCGTGCCCGTTTGAAGTGCCCGCTTACGAGTACTCGGATCCCCTGACGCCGCGCGTGAGGAAATGCGTGTTCTGTTTCGAGCGCGTGAAGAACGAAGCGAAGATTCCCGCGTGCGCGGAGATGTGCCCGCCCATGTGCCTTACATATGGAAAGCGGACGGAGCTACTGGCCCTGGCGCACGAGAGGATTGCCAAGTATCCGGACAAGTATGTCAACAACGTGTACGGCGAACACGAAGTAGGCGGAACGCGGTGGTTGTATCTCGCCGCGAAGCCGTTCGAGGAATTGGGATTTCTAACGTTGGGTGACAAACCTATTCCGCAGCTCACGGAGACGTTGCAGCACAGCATCTTCAAGTTCGGCATTCCGCCGCTGTTGCTGTTCGGCGTGTTGGGGGCGGCCATAACCGCGTTTAAAGACGATTCTTCGCACGGGGCTGCGTCCGCCAAAGATGCCTCCTCTTCGAAGCCGAAGGGGGTCTCATGAGTGCGCATGGTCTTGCCGCCGCGCCGGTCAATCGGAAGTTCTTCACGCCGGGGGTAGGCGTATTGATGGTGCTGGCCGCAATCGCAGGCGGATTGGCGCTCTACAGGTTCGTGTTTGGTTTGGCGTCGATGACGAACCTGGACGATCGGTATCCATGGGGACTTTGGATTGCGGTAGATGTGGCGACGGGCGTGGCCCTGGCCGCGGGTGGTTTCACGTCCGCGGCACTGACGCACATCTTTCATCGCGGTCGTTACTTGCCGGTGGTGCGCCCGGCGTTGCTCACGGCAATGCTGGGCTACACGTTCGTGGGCCTGGGTCTGATGGTCGACCTGGGGAGATACTACAATATCTGGCATCCGGCCTGGCCCACGATGTGGCAGGGAAATTCCGTTCTATTCGAAGTGGGCATGTGCGTGATGGCCTACTTGACGGTGCTGTACATCGAGTTCTTGCCCATTGTGTGCGAATGGTCGCGCAAAGGCGGACGGCTATGGGGACCATTGGCCGTGTTTCAGAACCCCGTGAAGCGCTTTCTCGAAGTGGCCGAGCGGACACTGAGCAAGACCATGGTCGTGTTCATCATCGCGGGCGTCGTGCTTTCCTGCATGCACCAATCCTCGTTGGGGGCGTTGATGTTGATTGCTCCCTACAAGGTTCACCCATTGTGGTACACACCCATCCTTCCGTTGTTGTTCCTGCTGTCGGCGATCGCGGTCGGTTTCCCGATGGTGATCTTTGAATCGATGGTCTCGGCGAAGAGTTTTCGACGTGAACCCGAGATGCACGTCCTCACGCCGCTGAGCCGGCTTGCGCTCTTGTTTCTGGGCATCTACATGGCCGCGAAGATCACCGACCTGATGGTGAGGAACGCGTACGGCCACCTATGGGACGGTTCCTTCGCTTCAACCATGTTTATGGTGGAAGTGGGAGCCGGAGTGCTCCTTCCGTTTTGCATGCTGCTGTCTGGCCGCGTCCGGCGGTCGCCAAGCTGGCTCTTTATTGCCAACACGCTCATCGTGCTTGGCGTAGCCCTGAATCGAATCAACGTATACATCGTGGCCTATCAGCCTCATTACGCAACGCATCGCTATGTGCCGAGCATCGGCGAGATACTCATCACACTGGGGTTGATCGCTACGCTGATGCTGGTCTATCGAGTCTTCGTGACAATATTCCCCGTTCTACCCGCTGTCGAGGGTGATGCACTTCCAGCGTTGGGGCGGCGGGCCGAGGGGTAGTCTCTATGCGGACACGGTATTTTCTAGTAGGGGCGTTCTGCACCCTTGTGGTTCTGCTGCCACTCGGTGGAGTACTGGCCCAGCAAGAGGCCCAGGAACAGGCCGCTCCCGAGCAATCTCACGCGCCAGAGGCTCAGGCAGCGGCACAGCCTTCACCCGAGCCACCTGCCATGCCGGTCGCTTCGACCGAGGTCATTCCCAAGTGCAACGTGTGCCATGAGTCCGAAGCGCCCACTTCTGCTGAAGATGCGAAACTGAAAAACTGTCCGCGTCCGCATGAAGCACCCGCCAAGATCGAGGACAATCCATCGCCGGATTTCGTGATTATGGATCAGTTGTCCGAGTTGTACGTGCCCGTTGTCTTCCCGCATAAGCTGCACGCTTCGATGACGGATATGGGCGTGGGATGCGCGACATGCCACCATGCCAATCCCGACGGCCACATCCTCAAGTGCAGCGCGTGCCACAACGGGCCATCGGAGGCGACGAACCTGGAGAAGCCCAGCCTGAAGGGCGCTTACCACCGGCAGTGTCTGAATTGTCACCGGGAGTGGGACCACAAGACCGACTGCGCCATCTGCCATGCAAAGCGCGCGCCGGGCGTCGAAGTGAAACTTCCGACAGACCCAACGGACATCATGGGCAGCCTGCATCCGAACATTGAGGCGCCGGATACGAAGGTCTATGACGCAAAGGAGCTGGAAGACGCGCCCGTAGTGACGTTCCACCACCGCGAACACGTCGACGTGTTCGGCCTGCGATGCGTTGACTGTCACCGCAAGCAGAATTGCAGCACATGCCACGACAACGGCAAGCGCGAGCCTCACGTCCGGCAGGACCCGCATGAAGACTGTGTGCGCTGCCACGAGAAAGAAACAACCGACAACTGCACCTATTGCCACGCGACCGAACCGACCCAAGGATTCGATCACGAACGGGTCGCGGGTGTTGCGCTGGCCGCGTATCACAAAGAACTGTCGTGCCGTCAGTGCCACGGTGGCGCCGCGCGCATGCAGCCCGTCGATGCGAAATGCGAGACCTGCCATGCTCCCGACTGGACGCCGGAGAAGTTCGATCACAGCGTGACGGGTCTGGTGCTCGACGAAAACCACATCGAACTGGATTGCATCGCATGCCACCCGAACGGCATGGGCAAGCCCACCGATTGTTCCGCGTGCCACGACGACGGGCGAACGACATTCCCGCCTCCCGAGGAAGCGGCAAAACCCAAAGAATAGACTGACGAACACAGACTGACACAGACTGACACGGACCGACACGGACCAGCACGGACCAACACGGGCAGCGCGGGTAGTGACGTCTTGTGGAGCGGGCATTACGGTGGACAGTTCAGTGCTGCAAGGTATTGTTCGAAGTAGGGCGAGTCGGGATTGAGTGTTTCGCGAATGAGGACACGATCAAAGCGTTGCCCCACGTCGATGCTGGTTTGAGCAGATTTTGGACGGTTTTCGCTAAGCTGTTCGCGCG
>JAIBAQ010000057.1 GCA_019695095.1 Candidatus Hydrogenedentota bacterium | reverse complement strand
ATTCCGGGCTTCCGCATCGAGCAGCCGCCGGCCCGGGAGACGCAAGATGAGCCAAGGCATATTGGGTCAGCTCGTTCAACGAATCGAAGACGGCCTCGGGGCCAAGAGCCACCAGTTCCTCGCGCGTATTGTATCCCGTCGTCACGCACAGACAGCGCGTTCCCGCAGCGCGCGCAGCTAACACATCGAAGTTCGTGTCGCCGATGAAATACAGTTCTCGCGACGTGACACCCAACATCTCCGCGCTGCGCAGCACGGCTTCGGGATGTGGTTTCGGGTGCGTGATGTCGTCAGGCCCTAGCCGGGTCGTGAAATACTCGAGCACCCCCAGGTGATTGAGGATTACTTCGCAAAAACGGCGTTGCTTCGAACTGGCAAATCCTATCGTTAGTCCTGCCTCCGAGAATTGGCGCAACGACTCTTCCGCCCCTGGCAACAGAAACGTCTTCTCCCGGCAGACCGTATCGTAGTACGCACGGTAGATGAGCGCGCACTCGTTTGGGTCGGTCTTTGTGAACTTCTCGAATTGCTGTTCCAGCGTAAAGCCGATGCTCTTAACGACCGCATCGCGCGGGGGCCGTGGTTGCTCCAACACATCAAACGTATGCATAAACGACTCCACGATCGCTTCCGTAGAGTCAATGAGCGTTCCATCCAAATCGAAAACAACGGACTTAATCACGACATCTCTCCAATTCTACAAAGTGAAAGTTCTTGGGGAAGGGGTCTGGGGAAACCCTTTCTTTCAAGAAAGGGTTTCCCCGGTTCTCTTCAGAGTACTCTCACGCGGCGGCCTTCCACGCGCACCCGGCCTTCCGCAATGAGTTGAATGGCCTTCGGGTACAACTCACGCTCCTTCGCTTGAACCCGCTCCGCAAGCGTATCGGGCGTGTCATCCTCCAACACAGGGACCGGCTCCTGAAGGATGATCGGACCTTCGTCATACTTCGCATTCGCGAAATGCACCGTGCACCCCGACACCTTCGCGCCGTAGGCCAACACCGCCTCATGCACATGATGCCCGTACATGCCCTTGCCGCAAAACGCAGGGATCAATGCGGGATGCACGTTAATGACGCGGTTCTCAAAATCATCCGGAATATCCAAGAGACTCATGAAACCGGCCAGCACGACCAGATCCGCATCGTGCTTGCGCACTTCCGCCCATATCGCATCGCTGAACGACGCCGTATCCGAATATGCCTTTCGCGCAACCAGCGCAGCAGGGATGCCATGCTTTCTCGCGCGCTCCAACCCATACGCATCTGCGCGCGACCCCACCACGCACACCACACGCGCGGACAGTTCACTCTTCTCTATCAAATCGATGATGTTCTGAAGCGTGGTCCCCGACCCCGACAACAAAACGGCAATGCGAATGGGCGATGCAGTCACAATGATTCCCCGAAAGTTGATAAGCGGCAGACCTCAGCCGGAAATAGAGTAGCACGGTTGCGGGTTCCGGCAAAAACGCAGCTAATTGACCACCCTTGTTGTGGCCGGGTCTCCTTGCCGGACAAGCCCAATCGGCCACCGTTAGCCTCGCTACCTCTTTCGATAGGGAATGGACTTGCGCAACGACAAGCTCCGGTCGTATCAATAGGTGCCCGCTACCCCTTCCACACCCCCGAATACGCCTCCGTTGCGGGGCCTTCCTGGTAGACAAAACCGTCTTCAGCCCATTCGATGGTCAGCACGCCGTAGACGAGGTGGACGTTCACTTTACGATCGACGCGATTCGTAATCATCGATGCGAGGGCCGAGCCGCAGGAGCCGCTGCCGCTGGCCATCGTGATTCCGCTGCCGCGCTCCCAGATGCGCATGACTATGTTCTGGCGATCCTTCACCGTCACAAACTCGACGTTGGTGCGCTTGGGAAACTTGGGGTGGCATTCGATCTTCGGACCGATTTGCGCGAGAGGAACTGCGGTGGCGTCCTCCACGAAGAAGACCGCGTGCGGGTTGCCGACGTTGGCACACGTCACCTTCATGATCGTGCCGTCAACGTCGAGGTCTTCTTCAATGACCCGGCCCGGCCCGCCGATCATCGGGATCTCTGCCCGATCAAAACGCGGAATGCCCATGTTTGAGCGGACGCGCGTCACGACGCCGTTATCTACCGTCAACGTCACGCGATTCGGACCTCCGAGCGTCTCGATGACGAAATCGGTTTTGTCGGTCATCTTCCGTTCGTAGACATACTTCGCGAAACACCGGATACCATTTCCGCAGGTCTCGGCCTCGCTGCCATCGGCGTTGAAGATGCGCATGGCGAACTCGCCGCCCTTCTGCCCGGGCAGTATCAGGATGATCCCATCCGCGCCCGCGCCCAAATGGCGGTGGCTCATCTTCCGCGACAGCTCCGCGGGGTCATCAATGCGGTGCTTGGCGTCTTCAATAAAGAGGTAATCGTTTCCGAGTCCGTGCAGTTTGGTGAATTCGATGTTCATTGAATGGCTACTCACTCTTCTTCCATGTCTTGTTGCTTTTGTACAACGTCAAATTTGCGCAAATCGTCACTTGAAACTCCACAGCGCAATGCGCACGCGGGAAAGGCATGTTCTCACGTATGCGCCTTGGCCAGCGCATTCTCCACCAACAGTGACGTCAATTCTGCAAACGGAATCCCCGTGGCGGCCGCCGCCTGCGGAAACAGCGACGTTTCCGTCATACCAGGAAGCGTGTTCACCTCAATCCACATCGGCTGGTCGCCGTCAAGAATCATGTCGCTACGGCTCAAACCGCTGCAACCGATGACGTTATGCACGCAAACCGCCATCTCTTGCGCGCGCTTGGTGGCTTCCGGCGAAATGCGCGCAGGCGTAATCTCTTTGCACGCACCCGGCGTGTACTTGGCGTGATAGTCGAAAAACGTCGAATCCACGGGGCAGATTTCGGTCAAAGGCAACGCCCGTGGCGGCTTGCCGGGCTCCACGTCCAACACGGAACACGTAATCTCGGGCCCCTTCACGAACTTCTCCACCAGCACGCGGTCGTCGTAGACAAGGACATTCAGCAACGATTTGCGGAAATCTTCGGCATTGCGAGGTATGGCCATGCCCAGGCTCGATCCCTGGCACGGGCTCTTGATTAGGCAAGGAAACCCTATCTCGCTTTCCACACGCGCAAGTACGGTATCGGCGTTGGCGTCCCATTCGGCGCGGTTCAGCACAAAATCCTTCGCAACGGTCACGCCTGCCTGCCGCACGACCGCCTTCGAATGAATCTTGTCCATGGCAAGCGCGCTGGCCGCGCACCCCGATCCCGTGTAGGGAATCTTCAGATAATCGAGCAACCCCTGAACGCGCCCGTCTTCCCCATAAGGTCCGTGCAGCGCGATAAACACGCAATCCACCTTCTGCGTCAGAAGCAGCGGCAACGCTTGAAACACATCGCGCTGATGTTCCCCCGGAAACTTCCACGTGCCATCCCGCGTGATCACCACCGGGGTAACGTCGTACCGCGCGCGGTCCAGACTTCCCGCGACCATCGCTCCGCTCTTCAACGAGACTTCGTGCTCCGAACTCACGCCGCCCATCAGGACGGCGACATGCGTCTTACTCATAAGAAACTCCCTGCCAAGTGCAGATTTCGAGGTGGAAGCATACCATACGCGCACGGCAAGCCGCCCACCGGCGGGGCCGAACACTCGCTTACGCATTGAATCCGCCCGCACATGCCTAAGTTGCCTGCCGTGCCAGTACCTTTGCGATGCAATTTGAGGTTCGCGATTCGTACCACGCCCCTCGAATCGCCTCAATTGGGGTATATAGCGAAGTTGTCGCCCAATTTGAGTGCGGCATTCCGTTTCAAGATGCAGTCTCAATCCCTGTAATCGTGTGATTTTCGGCATCACGGCGCTTAGGCACGCCATATGCTCTCATCCTTGCGTACCTGGTGACACGGTGTACGACACGATGGACAACACGAGCGCGGAGTCTTATCAATCTTCGTTGATTTCACTCTCGCGCCCACAACAAAAGTAAGCGAACTTACTGGAGGATCCCACAATGACTCGGTGGACAAATTGGGCACTCGCTGCCGCAGTTGCAATTGGCGCCATTGGCCTGACCACTCCCGCGTTTGCGGATGGCGGCGCAAGCGCCTCGAACAAACCCGCGCAGGCCGCAACAAGCCAGCCCGTTCACAAGAAACACATCACGCACAAGAAGCACATGACGTCGACGCAAGCGACCAACAAGTCGCAATCAAACTCTTCCTCCAATCCCGCGAAGAAGTAGTTTGAACCTTGGTACATAGAGCCCCCTCGCTTTTGACGCATGGCGAGGGGGCTTCACATCATGAAGATCCAGGCCTGTCCGGACATGCGAAGTTCCGAGCATCGCTAACGGCAAGGTCCTTGCATACACACGTGAATTGCCCCGCCTCTTCGCGTAGATATATCCCTTGCACGATTCGCCGGTCATGCGATACACTGCGAAGACCCCTCGTTGCGGAAGGGGTCTTTTTTCTTCTACTTGGGTTCGGGGCGCCGTGTACGACGATTTATTCTCGGGGATTGACAGTACTTCGGGCAGTAGACCCCGCGAGGGGGCGTTCGATGCTCAACTCTCATTCCCTGCCCTTTCCGCGGCCCCACCTGAACCCATCGCCAAAATCCGCAAGCGCGACGGGCGCGAAGTATCCTTCGAAACGCGCAAGATAGCCGAAGCCATTTTCAAAGCCGCGCAATCGATCGGCGGCGACGATTTCGATAGAGCCGAGGGCTTGGCGGCAGGCGTCGCCATCTATCTCGCGAAGTCCATGGACGGAGCCATTCCGACCGTCGACCACGTCCACGACGCCGTCGAAAAAGTCCTCATCGAAATGGGCCATGCAAAGACGGGGCTCGCCTACGCGCGCTATCGCGACAAGCGGTCGCGCATTCGCATGCTGCGCCAAGGCGACATCCGGGTCTTGCTCGCGGAACTTGAGGAAGCCGGAAAATCGCAGGGCCGCTCTGAAAGCAGCGTTACCCACTTGCTCAATGTCCGCACGAGCGATGACCGCATGGCTGTCTGGAATCGCGACTGCATCGTTGAAGCCCTGGTCCGCGAGACGGGTATCGCGCAGGATGTGGCATCCATGATTGCCATCGAGGTCGAGAGCCAAATCACGACTGCCAAAGTGACCGCGCTCACGGCGCCCCTGATTCGCGAACTGGTCGACGCCAAGTTGATAGAGCACGGCCTGGAAGACTACCGCTGCAAGCACATGCGCCTGGGCGTGCCGCTCTACGACGCCGAGCGTATCATCTGCGCGCCCAACCACGGCGAATCCGAAGAGGTCCATGATCCCGCCATGACCGACCTCGCGCTGGCAGAACATGTCAAACGAGAGTTCGCTCTGTCCCGCGTATACACGGCGGAAGTCGCCGACTCGCACCTCCGCGGCGATCTGCACATCCACGATATCGGGCACATCGACCGGCTGCACGGAGGACGGCATTGGGTAGAGTTCGTGAAGCGATTCGGAATGGCATTTCGCACGGGCGGCAGGTTTGCCCCGCCCCCACTCCATGCGGAAGCCCTGATCGCCCAGACCGCCCAATTTAATGCCGCGCTCCAGAGTCACATCTCTGGTTACAACTCCTGGGATGCCTTCAACGTGCTGATGGCCCCGTTCCTGGCCGACGCCGACGCGCGCGAGTTACGTAGGCTGGCCCGGTTGCTGGTTTTCGGATTCACTCCAAATAGTCTCGCCCATCGCAGAATGCCCGTGACCGAGATTGGCATCGAATGGGCGATGCCCGATCATCTGAGGCAAACTGAAGCCATCGGCCCCGGAGGTATCCCCACGGGTCGCACATATGGCGAGTATCTCTCCATCGCTCACCGTTTCGCCCTAGAAGTCGTGGAAGCCTTGCAGGAAGGCCATTCTCGGCACCCGCTCAATTCGGGCCTTCGCGCGACCATTCGTATTTCGGAAGGTTTCTTCCGAACCACCGGACATCGGGATTTCCTGACTCGAGCAGTCAGCGAAACGGCCCTGGGCGGCAGACTGCATTTTGTCTTCGACCGCGAACCCCATTGGGATGTGGACTCCACCCTGCAACCTTGGCAGCCCCGGCACATGTGCTTGGGCGTCGTGTCCATAAACCTCCCTCGCGCGGCATATCGCGGTGGGGACATCGAAAACACCCTCCAAGAGATCGAAAATCTCGGCGCAATGGCCGTTCGTGCTCTCGTGGAGAAGCGCGTGTTCACCCTGCGGCTCCTCGCCCTGCGCAGCATTGGCCCCCTGAGCCTGCTTGCCTTCGAACATGCCGGCCGGCGCTACCTCGATATCGAGCAGGTGGGGTGTTCCGTCGGCGTTGTAGGCCTGAACGAATGCGTTCAGTCGCTCCTCGGCATCGAACTCCACTCCGCGGCCGAAGCTGCGGAGCTGGGCCGCCGCATACTGCAGAGCGTTCACAAGGGAATCACTGCCGCCGCGGCCAAGGATCATATCCAGGTTACCATCGCGTCGGTGGAGGAAGAACCGATCATGCGTCGGTTTGCAGCCGTAGACTTGCAGCATTTCCCCGAACAGACCGCCCGGCTGGTCAAGGCCGACCCGCTCACGCAGGACCCCTACTACACCGGAGGCACACGCTTGGCTTGCCGCGCAGGCTTTACCCTGATGGAGCGCGCTCGAAGCGAGGGACAATTCCACGATCTCTTGCAGCCAGAAGCACTTACAACGGTTCCCATAGCCGACTCTGACATCTCCACAGACGCCATCGCCGCTTTCGTCGAAAAAGTGTTCCAGCAAACCCAAGTGCGTCGCCTCGGTTTCAAGCGCTGCCCAGCGCTTTTCTGACAAGATCGCCACTAACTCATTAATATAAAATGACTTGCACATATATCACGCCTGACGTCAGAGCCTTCCGCTCCCACAACAGTTCAATTCATTTTTGTAATGAAGGAACTCTTTCGGCGTTATGGTGATTGAAAGAGACAGGGGGGTGCCCTATACTCCCCAAAGGCACCGTTATGGGTAGTCGTTCTGGCCACACTTTGCGTGCGGCCGGAGGAAAAAAACGGGCAAGAAGGGGTTGTTCACAGTCATGACTTGGAAGACCTATCTCCTGGCAGCGGTCATCGTGACCGCTCTGGTTCCGACGGCTGGAGCCGTCGTTTCACTCGTTGACGCTTCTGGCGTCCAATTCGACATCAACACCGATGTAACCTTCACTACCTCGGTGTCGGCGTCGGGCGCGGCGAAAGAGGCCGAATACACGACTTCCGTGACGGGAGTCACCACGAGTCTGGGCGGCACAACCACCGCACTGCTCACCAACGGCGTAGAAGGCTACGCCGGACTTCTCGTAAACGGCGTCGCCTACAACCAAAACGGCACGGTAACCACCACCTGCGAAGGCGAAACCTCTTTCGTTGACCGGCAAGTGGTATTTGCGCCGCAGACCATCGGCAACCTCACCGTACAACGCAAAGTGTTTGTCCCGGAAGACGATGCGTTTTGCCGGTGGCTGAATGTCGTCCAAAACAACTCGGGAAGTTCCGAAACCGTCACCGTCACGCTCGTCGGAACAATGGGCGCGGGAACCAATACGCTAATCGGCAGCACATCCACCGCGCCCCTCGATACCGCGACGACCTCCGACCGCTGGGTTGTTACGTTCAAGGATTACGACGGGGGCGGCTTATCGAACAGCCCCCGCCTTGGCCATGTCCTCTATGGTCCGGGCCGCCGCATCGCTCCCTCAACGGTCTCTTTTGTCAATAACACGGCAAATGTCTCGTGGGAATACTCGTTCAGCCTGCCTGCCGGACAAACATACATCTTTATGACCCTGCTTACCGCAAAGCCGAGTATCAGCGACGCCGAAGCGAAGTGCAGTGAGCTTTTGACGCTTCCTGAACCCCTGTTTACGTGCATGAGCGCCACGGAAAAAGGGCAAGTGGTCAATTTCGACCTCATTGCTCCAACCGTTACCATCACCTCATCGACGACCGAAACCACTAGCCAGAACCCGATTCCCGTCACGGTCACGTTCAGCGAAAGCGTAACCGGATTCGATGTCACGGACCTCGATATCGGCGGATGCACCGCTCAGGACTTCGACGGCTCGGGCACCACCTATACCTTCGATCTCGTTCCCAACATCTCCGGTCAGATCACGGTCGATATCCCGGAGGGTTCCGCAAAAGACGCGGGAGGAAATCCCAATAAAGCTGCTACCCAATTCAAACGCACAGTCGATACGGCGTCGCCATCGGTAGCGATATCGAGCGTCACCCCCAATCCCAGCAGCATCAGCACGGTTATCCAAGTCCTCGTGACCTTCAGCGAACCGGTGACTGGATTTACTCAGAGCGACATTATCGTCACGGGTGCGCAGTTCCACTCTTCAAATACGTTCAGCGGCGAAGACGCTGTCTACACGTTCAATTTGCTGCCTGTTACCGTAACCGGACCGGTGACCATCACCATTCCGGATAACGTATGTCAAGACGACGCCGGAAACTACAACACCGGCGGATACTATCAGCATGGCGTGTCCCCCGGAGCCTCGTGCTTCGCGAGCGCAAAAGCAGGCAACGTTCCGCTTCAGGCGGGTCTCACGGGCTTGGCCCCGTTGGGATTGGCCGCGCTTGGCTTGGTCCTGGCCGAACTCCAGTCGCGACGCCGCCGCAATCGTTCCTGACGCAACAACAGCGTAAACGACAAAAAAGCGCGCAGACCTTAAATGAGTCTGCGCGCTTCTTTCATTTGACCGGACTACGCGTATACGGGCAACTCATAGCCTTTTCGATATTCCCGCTTGAGCAGCTTATTGGCATCATCGTCACCTACGAAGCTCCAGGAATTGGTGTCAACTGCCAGCGACCGACCCACTCGCGTCGAAATGTTGCCCATGTGGCACATGGTCGCGGAAATTGCCCCTTCTTCGATTGGCGCATTGAGTTTCGACTTGTCGTTCGCCTTCACGCACTCGATGAAGTTGCGAACATGAGTCTCCCACTCGTGGCCACCTCCAATCTGCTTCGGTTCCTCACCCTTAAGCGTGAGAAAACAGCCCTTGCCGCCATCGAACGAAATCGTACCCTTGTCTCCAAAGAACACGGTCCCGTTTTCCATCCCGCCGATCTCATAGTCGCACCACAAGCGCATCTCGTACATGAGATAGCACTCGTCGTACTCGTACATCACAACCTGCGTATCCGGAGTCTCATGATCGTCGTCATAGAAGAGCTGACCACCGGAAGCGCTGACTCGCTTCGGCATGCCCACGCCGAGTCCCCAACGCGCGACGTCCGTTTCATGCACACCGTCGTTCGCAATATCGCCGCATCCATAATCCCAGAACCAATGCCAGTTGTAATGCCACCGGTTCTTCGTGAACGGGTGCACCGGCGCGGGACCAAGCCACATATCGTAGTTCACACCCGGCGGCGGCGCTTCCTCAGGCGCGCGCCCGATAGGAGCCCGCAATTGTTGATTGATCGCCTTGGCCATCCGCACCTTGCCAATCGCGCCTTCACGCAACGCCTGCACCGCCGCAATCACGCCTTTGCCGCTTCGCGCCTGCGTACCGTGCTGCACACACTTCCCCGACTTCTTAGCCGCCTCAACAAGCGCCTGACACTCGTGTACGTTATGACCGCACGGCTTCTCCACGTACACGTGCTTGCCGGCTATCAATGCGGCAATCGCGATCGGCGTGTGCCAATGATCGCACGTCGCAATACTCACACTATCGATAGTCTTGTCTTCAAGAATCCGCCGATAGTCTTCGTGCTTGGCAATCTTGTCCGGGTAAGGCGTGACCGCCACAGCCGCATCGCGGCGCTGGGGGTCCACATCGCACACGGCGACCACTTCGCAGATGTCCATGGCCGCGAAGCCTTTGGTGTGGCGCTTCCCCTGCCCCCCAAGCCCGATGACCGCATGCCGCACACGCTCACTTGCCGCGGCCTTCGCCGTCACACCCGACAACGCCGATGCGGCAGCCAAACCGGCTCCCGTAGTCTTCAAAAACGAACGTCGCGTCAGATTCTCCATGTTCCCCTCCAAACCTCCCCAAGGTTGTGCAGTCGCGTGCGGATCTCTCGCGATTAACTGAAGTGAGTATGCACCACGAGCACCGCCTCAGGCTACACAGCGTCCGGGCGGTGTAACGTGCTGTACATGGACGGCCATGTCAGCATCGTGAATCTTCCGGGCGAATTCCCGATCGGCCTATTGCCCAGACCGTTGTGCCACAATCAACCGTGTAACGTCCTTCGCAGTTGGACTTGCCTGTACGGCTAGGCACTTCACTTTTCAACATGTACGCCGACACTGCAATTGGTCAGTTCACGCCATCCTTGCTGGACTCTGCGCCAACGCCTTTGTGCAGAATTCGCACAAATTCCTTCCTCCCGTCTTTGTTCCGGACTTCACCCCTTCCAATTCACAAATACTGCCCGTACACTCAATCTTCATAACGGGCAGAAGGTAGTACGCAGTCTCAAGATGCCGTCTCGGTAACGGTCGGTGGCAAGGGGCCATGCTGCCCTACAGCATGGACACCATAACCGGGCAAATCGTATACACACGACGCACCTTGAGTGGCGGCAGAATCCGGGCTGGGAGCACGTCATATCCGATCGAAACGGGCGTAATCTGATGATGGGGGCTACTACTTTGAACCACCCTGCATTTCCGTCAAATCAGCGAACATTCAAGTCAGTGATATTCTTGGTCCCACTGCTAGTGATGCTCGCCCCTGTACCTTGGTGTGCCGCCGAGTCCCTAGACGGCGCCGTAGTTGCCTCGAAGCACGACTTCGTTTTGCCAAGCCCCACCAACGAACCTCTCCTGGGTTTGCTGCTTGGAAACGGGGATCTGGGCGCATCAATTTGGGCGGATGGGGAAACACTGGTCTTCACCCTCGGAAAAAACGACGTCTGGGACCGCCGGTTCAACGACACCCATGACAGACCAATAATCACATTCGATGAACTTGTTGAACAGGTAGTGTCCGGCACATGGAACTTTAGCGACCCTAACAACTACTACTGTTCGCAAGCCGTCGAGTTTAATTTCTCTCCAACTCCTAAGCCGGTGGGCCAGGTTCGTCTCACCGGGTTGGGACAGATCTCAAACCTCCACTTGCGATTGGTCGATGCCACACTCACTTTCGATACACCTAACGGGAAAGTGGCTGTCATTATCGAGCGCGCGAGGAATGTCGTGTTCATACGCGTGCCCGCCGAAGCAGCCAAGAAGTTGCAGGTGGATATATACCGTCCGCGCGAGACACTCGACTGGAGCCAGCCATCGCCACCTCCGGCGTCGTTTATGAGTCAACCGTCGAAAGAAAACGCAGCCGACCCTGCCAACGCGCCTCTCGCGCCTCCAGAAACAGGAATTACAGAGGACACATTCTGGGTGCTTCAACGGATTCCCGCAGAACCGACGTACCCCGAAGGATTCTCCGTAGCCGTTGCGGCAATCGTGGACGGAGCCAGGAGTGAACTGTCACAAGAAACGGATCGAGCAGTCTGCAAGATTACTTCGACGCAGAAACCTTGGGTTACCATTGCCGTCGGGGTTCGCACTACGGGTGACGGCGATACAGAACCGGCAGCGGGTGCTTGCCGACTGGCCGAAGATGCGGCAGACGATCCGTGGAAGAAGATCCATACGGCACACGCTGCCGAATGGGCTGAGTTCTGGTCGCGTAGCGCCATAGAGATCACGGCATCCAATGGAGAGAAGGCGCAGGCCAATTTGGCTTCGACTCAAGACGCGGCACTTGCCGAAGAACTGTTCTATCGCAACGTGTATTTGCTTGGCTGTTGCATACGTCCCGGCGCGGTTGCGCCCTCTCTGAACGGCAATTGGATCTGGATGGATCTGGCCCCGTGGCATGGCATTTACATGCTGGACTACAACTTCCAACAGACCTTCTGGCCCACCTTCATTTGTAACCATGCTGATCTTGCGCAGCCCTACTTTGATCGAATCTGCCAGACGTTCCCCATTGCATTGAAAAACACACCTTTCGCTTACGGCAAAGAGGCCGCCGGAGCAACCTTCAACCCGGGCGATTACCCTATCCGCCACGACGGCATGCTCTATGCCGGTTACCTCTTCAATCCCATTATGGAAACCTCCGCGTGGGTCATGCAGCACTTCTGGCACCAATGGCAATACGTCGGAGATCGTGAATTCCTCGAACAAAAGACCTATCCAATGATGGTTGAAGTTGCGCGCTTCTACGAATGGCTTCTGCAACGCACACAGCGCGAGGACCTGGCCTCTCTAGTGCCTAAAGATGGCCGTCTGCACATACTTCCGACGTTCTCCCCGGAGCATTGGGGTACGGTATCGCCAAAATTCGTGAATAACCGCGACAGTGCTTCGGCAATCGCGTTTACCCGCTATCACTTGCTCGCGACCGCGGAAGCGGCGGATGTTCTGGGGCGCGACGCAGAGAAGGCCGCGCGTTGGCGCGCCCTGGCGACGAATCTTTCTGACTACCCCACCTTTGAATCGCCCGAGGGGACGATCTTCGTCGATGTCCGCGACGCACCACCGATTGAGTACAACAATCCGGTGCCCTTGTTCCCTGTCTTTCCGGGCGAAGATCCAACACTCTGGGCCAATCCACGGCAAATCGAAATTGCCCGCCGTACGGCAAAGCTAATCCAGACCAACGGCAACAACAGCATGGTGGCGCTCGGTGTGGAGCGCGCGCGTTTGGGAATCGACGATAGCCTGGCCCAGTTTCTCGCCGACGTGCGCAAGCGTCAATATCCTAACGGAGTGCTCGAAATGGCGCTCGCAGACAAGTGCCCGCGATTCATGAAGTTGGCCATTTTCACCGAGAACTTCGCAGCAGCCGGCGTAGTTGCCGAACACCTGCTGCAGTCACATCCCGACGCCACCGGCAAACCGCTGTTACGCCTCTTCCCTGTTCTGCCAACCGGCATGGACGCCCGATTTGCCGGACTCGTGGGAGAAGGCGCGTTCGAAGTCTCAGCGGAGCGCAAACAAGGTCGCGTCACGGAAGTGAAGATTACCAGCCGTCGCGGAGCGCCGTGTCGTCTTCTGAATCCTTGGGGTACAGAAAAAGCTCGATTGAAAGAGAAGGGCGGAGAGATACAAACACTGGAAGGTAATGTACTCGAGTTCCCGACGCGAAGCGGTAGCTCGTACACCTTGGTCAGCACGGAAAATGTCCAATGACATAGGTGGGCTCGAAGTCAAGTACAAGGGAGACGAAGTATGCCGAATAGTAGTTCCTTCAGCAGAACGATCGGCTTGGTCACATGTGCCATTTCATGTATCGCGCTTCCGATTTTCTGCTTTTGTTTGACAGCCAGCGCCCAACAGCCGATAGACGTTGTTCACCAACCGTACCTCCTCGATACCGGCCTTGTATCGCGGTCCATCTCATTCGAGAATCCGACCGGCGCCCCCGGCGAGGGAGGTAAGGCCGCGGGCCAATGGGGCCCTGGACGAAAAGGAGCCCCATCTCGGGTTCTGAAACCGGGCGAGACCGTTCAGCTCTGCGACATTAAAGGCTCGGGCACCATCCGCCACATTTGGATGACCATGCGCGCCATGCCTCCTAACATTGCCCCGAATCAGCCTGCTGTATTGCGCAGTCTGGTTTTGCGCGCGAAATGGGACGGGCAGCAGCATCCGAGCATCGAGTGTCCGATAGGCGACTTCTTCGGATTTGCTCATGGCAAAGTGTCGGCGTACCAATCTGCAGTCCACTCGATAGGACCTTTGTCAGGCCTGAGTTTCTGGCTGCCTATGCCGTTCTCAAAGCAGGCGACAATTACTATCAGCAACGAGCACGACACCGAAATCCTGTTCTATTATCAAATCGACTACACCCTTGGCGACAAGCATCCGGCTGATGTCGGTCGCCTCCACACACTGTTTCGCCGCGAAAACCCCACGACTCGAAAACAGGACTTCGAACTACTGCCGCAACGAAAAGGCAAGGGCCGCTACGTTGGCACCGTGATCGGAATCCGGAACCTCCACCCGGAACAATGGTGGGGAGAAGGCGAAGTGAAAATGTACATGGATGGCGATACCGAGTTTCCCACCATCTGCGGCACGGGAAGCGAAGACTATGTTGGTCTCTCCTGGGGGATTCAAGTAGCGACGTTTCTCTACAACGGATGCAGCCTTAAAGAGAAGGACTTTGTGTCCATGTATCGTTGGCATCTGCCGGATCCAATCGTGTGGCAGAAGGATATACGTATCACCATTCAACAACTGGGGTTTCCAGGCGGAGAAACGGAAAGCGATTGGTCGTGTGCCTCGTTCTGGTATGAGCCAATTCCGAGTGCGCCGTTGCCCGCCATGCCTAACGTGCAGGCTCGCACGGCCAACATCTGGCCCGATCAGTTGCCTGTAGAATAAGAAGACTACCAATCGACATGAAGAGGTTAAGAGGAGTTGAGAGAATGCATAGGACGAGTACCTTCAATGCGCTCAAACGCAACCCTGCAATCGCTGTTATCTGTGCCACGGTTCTCCTATGTTTCGGGTCGTTGGCATTTGCCGAACCATGGGACCCTGCCGCCGCGGATTATTCGGGCAACAAGGGCAAAACGATCTACGTCTCCAAACTCGGCGACAACTCCGACGGCAGCACGTGGGAAAAGGCATTCAACACGATTCAAGCGGGCTTGTCCGCCATACCCGACAACAACGGCGGCCACCGCGTAATCGTTCGGCCTGACACGTATGTCGAGGCTAACCTGTACACGGGTCATCCCGGCGCGAAAGGTTCGTACAACCTCTTGGTCGGCGATGGCGACGGCAAGCTGGGATCCGGCGCGACCGGTTGGGTCGTCGTCGATTCGAGTTGCCCCGGCGTAGCCGTTCGGGTGGACACCAGCCTGGCCCACAAGTTCGGCAACCCTCCCTTCAAAATCGTCGAATCCGACCAGCCAGAATCGGGTTTGAAAAGCGTCGACTGGTGGGGACCGGTCAAGTGCACTCCCGAGTACTCAACTGACGATTGGGACCGGTGGATCTTGCGCAATCTATATTCTGCGGGCTCCGAGGGCGGATTCAGTTGGGCATACACCAATCGTGAGGGCGCGGAATTATCCGGACTGATGGAGAACTGCGTCGGTATCGGACGTTTTTCGGGCACCTGCGCGGCCGGACACGTTGGCCGCAAAGACGAGCCCGTCGTGTACCGCCACTGTTACTACGCCAACCTCGATTGGTGGGGCGATGCCGGTGGCGTGTATGTTCGCGCTCACCACACCTCGATGCCGGACTTTCCCGATGCCATCTTTGAAGATTGCACGATTGTGTCGCCGGATAACGCCTTGCAGTGTGCCTACCCCAGTTTCAAGCTTTACACGCGCGTGAAGTTCAAGGACTGCCGCCTGATCACACTGAACTTCTCGCAGCCCGGCGGCACACCCGGCTCAGGCATCATTTGCTGCGATATTGACGGCAAGTACCTTCATGTCGACTTTGAAGACTGTATTCTGATGGGCTACAAGGTTTTCGGCAAAGGTTCCGTGCAAGGCAACAAGATTGCAGGTTCGGGCGAGACCGACCCTTCGTACACGATCAAAGGCAGGGTCAGCGCCTACGTTCACTATATGCAGCCGCTGCCGGAAGGCTTCGAGCGGCTAGGCCTTTGGCCGACAGAAGCATTCAGCCGGATAGCGCCGCCCAGCGTGAGTAGCGCAGCGATACCCGACGCCGTTGGCCCGGCCGCAAAGTAGAGGAATCAGCAGTGCGAATCCGCACCTTGATTCATTCTACGTTATGCCTGTTCCTCGCAGTGGTATCGAATCCGCGCTCTCTTGAGGCTACTTCATCTGGTTCTCAATGCGCGTAAACGGCGTCTGCAATCGTTCCTTGGCATATTCGCTCGGTGAATACGCGAGTCCAAACTGATCGTGGCGCATTTCGCCCGTCACGTTCATATTGGCGGCCGTCGTATACGCCGCGATGGCGTCTTGCCGTTTCCCAAGCAGGTCTAGCATCTGCCCCTGCCAAATGTACGAGACTGCGGACATCGTGTCATTATCGGCGGCCGCGGACATCTGCGCGAACACATCCAAGGCATCTTGGTATTTGCCCACGTCATACAACGCGAAACCGGTCTTCAATATCATGCCCGAGTTACTTAGCGCCGCCAGACCCTCCTTGGAGTACACAGCAGCGATTGCCTCGTTTCCTTTCCTGCCCCAATCCGCCGACTCCACCACACGTGACAAGTCTTTTTCTGGTTGAACGGTGAGAGTGCCCAAGTCGGTCATGGCGCCCGTGGCCACTTCGAAGCCTCCCGACGACGCGGAGTAGGGTTGTGACGTACTGGGATCGATCAACGACACGCTTGCACCTCGATACGTGCCTTCAGGAACCATGTCGAAGATTTGGATCGCGCCAGAGGCATCCGTCGTAACCATGCCTTGAATAGGCGGCGCGCTGCCGTCAGCAAGAGATGCCTCGCACGTCACGTTTGCATTCGCCACCGCGCGCCCATCCGGAAAGGTCAGCATGACTTGGATGCTGCCGGGCATTCGGCACACTACGACTACTTCGGGAACCGTCTCCCCGGGCTGACCCGTGAACGGCTCGCTGACGCCAAGCGTCATGAGGTCATTGCCCGTGTCCTTCCATGCCACGGCTTGAAGACTCACGTTCCCCGGTATACCGTGAAAAGTAACGCGCCCCTCGGCATCCGACATAAGCGTCCCGCCACAACCACCTTTCCCCCCTGCCCGGCGCATTGCAGCGGAAATACCTTCTAGCGGCCCGCCCTTCGTATCCACATACCGGACAGGAACAGTCATGGGCGCATCCACACTGAAGTCGAGTTGTTTCTTGTCCCCGGGATTCAGGTCGAAAACCGCCACCTCTTCATCGGGCTGCTCCCACGCACTGCCTCCTTCTGTCATGAACGCATAGCTGATCCTGAATCGCTGGCCTTGCTCGACATTGTTAATCGACAACTCATACGTTCCGTCCAGATGCGTCACCGCGGATGCCCCGGCTTCCGCTTGGAACCAATACTTCGTCTTGGCCTGCTCCTTGGCGCCCCCCACAAGTGCCGCGGTGACTACGACCGGACAGGCCGGCTTACCGCTGGTCCTATCGGTCACCTTGCCACAAATTTCGGCATCGCTCGGGCCGCCTATCGTCAGGTTCACGTCGGTGGTTGTCACTCCTGCCTTGACGTGTATACCCGTCTTCATCGCGCGCGCACTCGCTCCCCCGAAAGAACCTTCATCGAGTTCGCGCATGGCCTCCGCAATGTGGACGCGTATGGGGTCCTGGGAATCGTCCGAGCCCAACGACTTCTCCTCAGCAGGAACGGACACAGTGTATACGTAGTCTTCGCCGAGTTTATCGGCGAGGTACTTCCCTGCGTCGTCCGTAGTCACCGTGACGGTGGGAACGGGAAGCTTCTGAATTCGCACCTCTCCAGTCTCCAGCCCTCCGGGAAGTGCCTCTCCAAGAACACGAACATTCACACCGGCAACGGCTTTACCCGATTCGTCTGAGACAACCCCGGATATCGCCCCGCCCGCGCGAAGCACAAGTTCCGCATTAGTGGTGCCGGTTGAGATGCTTGGGAAAAAGCCGGGGCCATAACCCTCTTTCGTCACCCGCAGATCGCACAAACCCTCGCTGGGTATCGCAAGGGCAAAGTGTCCACTGTCATCCGTGACGGCAAACACAAACTTCGACCCGCTGATGTTGCCCGTTGTCTGTCCCGTCTTTGCCGTGTGCGCCAAGCCGGACTCGTCATACCCAAAATAGAGAGAGTCCACCGAAGCGCCGGGAACGGGCATCTGGCTCTCGTTCACGACCCGTCCCGCGACATAGTACGCGGCCTCCAAGAGCGAAAAGTCGATGCCAGTGAGTTTCGCGCCTGGAACGATCTTCTCGTGCTGACGTTCCATCACGAAACCCGTGGCCGTCCCGAAGATGTTCGCTCGCCCAAACACGTCGATGCCCGCCACCTCATACGAGCCGTCTTCTTTCGACTTGGCATGAAACGTCTTGATTACATCATTGGTGTAACGATCGCTGCCGACCTCCACGTGGACATCCGCGCCTGCAATAGGCTTCCCTACCCTGTCCTTCACATGGCCGGAAACAGACGACGGCGGCGCGGGCTTTCGCGGTATGGCCGTGGACTTCTTCGATTGATCAGGCGGTGTCGCTGCATCAGCAATTGCCGGCTGAGCGCCAACATCCGCGGCCGTTTCGGTCATCGTTGACGCGAGTTCCTTTTCAGACTTCTGAGGAACAGCAGCGCCCTGCGACTCAGTGTTCGAGACTCCTGCCTTCTGTATGGCGACATACCCAAAACCCAGCAAGATTACGATCGCGCCACCGATCAACATTGCCTTCTTGGACATGACTGCAATCCCCCCTATCAGTGCCAGCTTTGAACTGACGGTTGCCGCGGCCGCCGTTGTCGTTACGGCCGGGGCTGTTGTGCCGAGCCACGTCGCACTGCCAAACGGAATGGCTGAGAGGATTCCCCGAACATATCTATCCTCGTGTTTCTCTTCGGCAAGTGCCGGTTCGATCTCGTTCCATATCCGGTCCTTGAGCATGTGGTGCGCCCGCTCGATCCGCTTGCGCATCGCCGCGTAAGAGATTCCGAGAAACGATGCCGCCTCTTCTGTCGAATAGCCTTCGGCATACCGTAAAAGAAGCGCTTCACGATAGTCGTCGGGCAAACCTTCAATGGCGTCGCGAATCCCTTGACGCAACTCACCGCTT
Organism: Candidatus Hydrogenedentota bacterium; assembly: GCA_019695095.1. Classification (NCBI taxonomy): domain Bacteria; kingdom Pseudomonadati; phylum Candidatus Hydrogenedentota; species Candidatus Hydrogenedentota bacterium. The sequence continues at coordinate 14,212 of JAIBAQ010000057.1, read as the reverse complement.
CCGGAATGAGTCTCGATATCAGCGGTGGTTTCTATCTGCTCTTCGTATCGGGCGAGACTCGCTTCACGGCGACCCGCCGCGCGCAACCACATCAAACAGCGCCTACGCGCTAACTGGCTGAGCCACCGGCCGAAGGCCGCCGGTTGCCGAAGCGTGTTCAGCTTTCGGTAACACTCCACAAACGTCTCCTGAGCGACATCCTCCCTGTCCGCCGGATTGCGGATATAGCTGGAACAAATGGCCCAAACGTACCCGCTATACCGGTTTACAATCCGGCTGAACAAAGCATCTTCACCGGAAAGAACTCGCCTGATGATCTCGGAATCGCTCATAAAGCCCTGATTACTTGTCCAGTTCGTGGCCACATAATAACGATGCCGCCCGCCCAGTAATCGCGACAATCCAATCCAGCAGATGTTGCTCCGACAGATCCAAGCCTTCGCCTTGACAGAGAATCCGCATTCCTCTACTCCACGTGGCCGGCAACTCTATCCAGTATACAGCCCGGGATTTCACCTGGTTGCCAGACGCCCGGATTATCCTCTTGATTCTCCCTTCGTTGAAGTGTTCAATACACCTTTGGCGTGTGGGCGTGGCCATCGTTACCGGGGAGGACAGCAGATGTTAGCGGTTGTGTTCGACGGGGAACCGCGCCTTGTCAATCTCCCCGTACCGGCGCCCGGACCTGGCGAAGCGCTCATACGTACGCTGGTCACTGGAATCTGTAATACCGACCTCGAAATCCTCAAAGGCTACATGGGATTCCGCGGTGTCATCGGACACGAATTCGTCGGGATTGTCGAACAATCGGCCAACCCTCATCTCATGGGCAAGCGCGTTGTGGGCGAAATCAACTGCGTGTGCCGCCGATGCCGCTACTGCCAAAGCGAGTTGTCCCATCACTGTCCCAATCGCACGGTCCTCGGGATTCAAAACCGAAACGGCACACTCGCGGAGTACTTCGTGCTGCCGGAAGAGAATCTCTATATGGTCGCCGAAGGCATGCCGGACGAAGTGGCCGTATTCACCGAACCCGCCGCCGCGGCATTTCGCATCGACGAACAAATCGACATCACGCAGAATGATCGCGTCATCGTGCTCGGCGATGGAAAACTGGCGCAGTTGATCGCGCAGGTAATCGCGCTTCGCACCAAGAAGCTGACGTGTATCGGCAAGCATTCGTGGAAGCTCGACTTCCTGCGCAAGCTCCACATACCCGTCGCAGCCGCCACGGACCCCGTGGAATCCGGCGCGGACATTGTCGTGGAAGCCACCGGATCCCCCGAAGGTATCGCGCGCGCCATCGAGTTGGTGCGCCCCGAAGGGACTATCGTGCTCAAAACCACCGTGGCAAACGGCACACCGATGAACTTCAGCGTCCCGGTCATCAACGAAATCAACATCATTGGATCCCGGTGCGGCCCCTTCCGGCCCGCGCTCGAAGCCCTTATGCTGGGCACGGTTGAGGTACGTTCGCTTATCACCGAGCGCTACCCCATCACCGAGGCGTTGAAAGCCCTGGAGCGCGCCGCCGCCCCCGGCGTTATGAAGGTACTTGTTCACAACTGACGATCGACGTCATCCACACGAATTGAAAACCACCATCCTGGAAAGGAAGGAGACCCCATGAAAGTAGGTATGCTGACGGCCCCCTTTGATAAGGAGCCGCTGGAGACAGTCCTGGATTTTGCCGAGGATGCCGCAATTCCGTGTCTGGAAATCGTCGCCCATCCCGGCAGCAAACACTTGGATGCCGCAAAGTTTGACGCGAAGAAAGCCGCGCAATTGAAGACAGCTCTGGAAGCGCGGCAACTGGAGATCAGCGCCCTCGCCTACTACGACGTGGGCATCTCGGATGCAAGGCAAACGGGGAAAGTCCAGGAACATGCCAAGAAGGTCATCGATGCGGCGGCGCTCCTCGAGGTAGACACCGTGTGCATGCTCGCGGGATTCCAAGCGGGAGGGCTGTCCAAATACGATACGATTGCGAAGGTGCTGCCCAAAGTATTCAAACCTGTATTGGCGCATGCCCGCAAAAAGAAAGTCCGGATCGCGCTGGAGAATTGGTTCGAAACGTGTCTTCAAGGCATTGACACCTTTGAATTAATGTTCTCTGCCATCCCCGACGACAACTTCGGACTCAACTACGACCCAAGCCATCTCTATCACCAGGAATGCGATCACCTCATTCCGGTATCTCAATTCAAGGACCGCATCTTCCACGTTCATGCCAAAGACACACTGGTCGACAAAGCCATCCGCGCGCGCGTCGGCGTCTACGGAAAGGGGTGGTGGCGCTACGTCATCCCCGGGTTCGGCAACATCAACTGGGGCGAATTAGTGAGCCACCTGCGCATCAACGGCTACGACGGTGTGCTGAGTATCGAAAATGAGGACAGCTCTCAAGTTCGTGAGGAGGGATTCCTCCGCGGCGCCGTATTCCTTGAACAATTCTGCTAATTAGCCTAATATCTAGGAAGAACAAGTTTGGGCCGGCTTATCGTCTGAGTGCCTTGGCCCGCAGTGGGTGTTGCAGCCACTGTGAAGTTGTATCGGACTGAGGTCACGGACCTGTGAACGACCCGACGCTCAAGAAAGATCCGATCGGGTTCGACATTGCAGTCGGAGTGGCGTTGGCCGCGGCGTACCGAGGGCTATTCCTCCTACTCGCTCCGCGGGTTATCGACTCGGCTGACTCGATCCAGTACATTGAAGTCGCGCGCCACTTTGCGGCGGGCGACTTTGTCGGCTTTTACGCTCGAATTCCTCTCCTCTATCCGGCCCTTTGCGCTTTTCTGAGCTTCTTCGTAAACGACTTCGAATGGGCAGGAATCGCCGTTTCGCTGGTGGCATCCTCCCTTCTGGTTGTCCCCGTGTATCTCATTGCCCGCGACATGCAGGGGCGGCGCATGGCGCGCGTCGCAACGCTTATTGTGGTCATCTGGCCGTGGCTCGTCGACTACGGATGCCGGGTAGCGCCGGAAGCGCTGGCATCGCTCTTCTGGTTTTCGGGCATTTACTTCCTCGTCTTGGCCTTGCGCCGCGGCCATATCTGGACGATTCTTGCCCCGGTGACTTTCTTCGCGCTTCATCTGACGCGGCCCGAAGGCACCATACTCATGCTCGCCGCGCCCCTTATCGCCCTGATCCTTCTCGACCGGCGCGACGACGAGATTCGCCCCTGGCGCTTGGCGCCGGTTGCTCTCATCAGCATGTTTCTCCTGGCGGTATACGCCATGTACATGATGGAAGTCACCGGCGAACCCACGTTGAATTCGCGTATGCCCGACACGCAAACCGCCGTGCTCCACACGTTGTTTCGCCAAGGCGAGGCCTTCATCCGCACATTCATCAAATTGTTTGGCGAAGTCTTGCCGACCATGTTGGGCCCGTACCTATTGCTCTTCGCGGGTGTCGGCCTGTTCGTGCCGTCGTACTTGCGGCGCGACCTGCGCCTGGAACTCGTCCTGGTCAGCTTCGCGATACTGCAATTCGCAGCCGCTGTGTACAGCACGTTTCCCGAACCGCGTTACATCATGCCCGTCACCATCGCCGCAATACTCTGGTCGTCGCGAGGTCTCCTGCTGGTCGCCGACCAGGCGCATCGCTTGAAACAGTGGCGCGCATTGAGGGCGGCGCCTGTAGGCCTGCTGGTGCTCATGATGCTATTGGGCCTGGCGGTCAATGTGGTTCCCCATTACTTGGGTCGCATGTCCTATCAACCGGTCGAATACAAGATCGCCGGACGCTGGATGAAAGAGAATCTTGAGCCAGGATTGATCATGTCGCGCAAACCGCAAGTTGGATTCTATGCGGACATGCCGACTACCGGTCCAGAACCTACGGACACCATCGATCAGATCCTCAAGCGCGCAAAAGAAGCAGGGGCAAAGTACCTCGTCGTGGACGAGCGCTATTCGACCGGCATGATACCAGCCCTAAAGCCGCTCCTTGTGCCAGAGAACGCGCCATCAGCTTTGAAGTTGCTGAAAGACAACCTTTCGCCGTACCGGCAGGCGCGCATAGTGATCTACGCGTTCAAGGACGCAGATACTGGGCGCGGCGGACGCCTGTGAATCTTCCCCACTCCGCGTCTTCTACTCGCACACTCGTCGTTCACACGGGCGGTGTCGGGGACTTCCTTCTATTCTGCCCAACCCTTAAGCGCCTAAACGAAGACGGCCCGGTGACTGCCGCGGGTATTCGCTCGCGCCTCCTGGTTGCCGAAGTAACCGGTTTGTTGGAATCGTCTCACGATCTCGACGACATCGGCTTCGATTCCGTCTTCTCCACACCGTCGCCGCGACTCGAGAGATTCATGAATCCATTTCAGCGGGTCATTGTGTGGATGAACGACGACGGGACAATTCGAAAGGCTATCGAATCGTGTGGCGTGCGCGACGTGCTTGTGTTTCCGGGGTTGCCTCCGGAAGACTGGAACCGCCACGCGTCGCAGTATTATGCATCCTGTCTCGGCTACGAAGACCTTCCACCGTTGCGGCTGCCCATCGCGTCAGGCGATTCTTCTCACGACGTGTTGATACATCCCGGCAGTGGCGGGGCGCGCAAGAATTGGCCGGTAGAGCGCTTCCAAAAGGTCTCGGAAACGCTCGCAGACAAAGGCCGCACGGTGACCTGGATTGCCGGACCTGCCGAAGAAAACCTGTCCTATCCGCCTTCCGCGTCTGTATTGCACACGTCCAGCCTCGTCACGCTCGCACGGGAACTCACGTCAGCCCGCGCATACATTGGAAACGACAGCGGCGTCACGCACCTGGCCGCCGCCTGCGGTTGTCCCTCGGTTGCCATATTCGGCCCCACCGACCCCGCCATCTGGGCGCCGCGCGGCGAACACGTCCAAGTGATACAACGAAAACCGTGGCCCAGTGAGCAATGCGTCCTGAAAGCCTTGGCCGAGATTCTGCACTGAACCGCCATCTGCACCCGCGCGACCCAACACCGCCCCCTATCCACCGCGTCCACCGCGTCCACCTCGCCCACCTCGCCCACTTCGTCCGTGCTCGTCCGTGTTCGTCCGTGCTCGTCTACTCTCCACATCTAGAGCGCTATACTCCAGCCCGGCCCTTCACGGCTTGCTAAGAGTGTCAGGACTTGGCCATTGCCGTCGCCAGCATCTGGCGAGTCCTTCCCCACACCATGCAAAAAAACCAGCAAATGGCCGTCTTTATCCCGTATTGCGCATTGGTACGGCATTTGCTCTCCCCCCATCTACAGCGGGGGTGCGAAAGCAAATGGCGAAGCACTCGCTGGCGGTTTTCGTACCCAACTCTAGTTCGCGGCCGCTCACACGCGTGAGTATTGAGGGAGCCGGCGGCGACTTCAGAAGGAGGTGAGAATACAATGAGTATCAAGTCATGGAGGCGCGCGGGCATCGCGCTGACGACCCTCGTGCTTGTATTAGCGACAGGGGCCGCTGGCTGTGCGTCCACGGGTTCAGGCGGGTCCACGGTAAAACATGTAAACGGCCCCAACGGCAAGTATCATAAGAATGTGGTAATGAAATGATGTTTCGCCGCACTCCCGCTACACTCTACTGTTGGCAGCGCCGTCAACGAGTCACGTGATGGAGTCGACCTGCAATGATTGAAAGGCTGATCGAATTCTGCTGCAGAAACAGAGCGGTCGTCATCATTGTCTATCTGGGCATCACCGGCTACGGACTCTGGGTGCTGCAGAGTACCCCCATCGACGCGATTCCTGATCTGTCCGAGAATCAGGTCATCGTGTTTACCGACTGGATGGGCCGCAGTCCAAAGGAAATCGAAGATCAGATCACCTATCCCCTTTCGGTAAACCTCCAAGGGCTCGCCGGCGTCAAGGCCGTTCGTTCTTCCTCCGAATTCAACTTCTCGATGATCAACATCATCTTTGACGATTCCGTGGACTTTTACTTCGCGCGCACACGGGTCCTGGAACGCCTCGCGTTGGCGAACACGTTTCTGCCCGAAAACGTGGTTCCGTATCTCGCGCCGGATGCCACCGCGCTCGGCCAGATCTTCTGGTACACGATCGAAGGGGACAACCGGGATCTCGGCGAACTGCGCGCCCTTCAGGACTGGTATGTCCGATACCAACTGAATTCGGTTCCCGGCGTTGCCCAAGTGAGCAGCGTCGGCGGAATGCCGCGCGAATACCAGGTGGATGTAACGCCCGAACGCCTGCGCGCGTACAACGTAACCATTGGAGCCATCTACTCGGCCATCGCGCGAAGCAACAGTTCCGTGGGCGGACGCGTCGTTCAGAAAGGAAACGCCGAATATCTCATTCGCGGCGTGGGCTGGATACAAACTCTCGAAGACATACGCGACATCGTGATCACCGAACGCAACGGCGTTCCCGTATTGGTTGGCGACGTCGCCACCGTGCAGATGGGCCCCGAATTCCGGCGCAGCGTCCTCGAAAAGGATGGACGCGAGGCCGTCGGCGGCGTCGTCATGATGCGATATGGCGAGAACCCCCTGCGCGTCACACAAGCCATCAAAAACAAGATACGCGAACTCCAGAAAGGCCTGCCGGAAGGGGTGCGCATTGTTTCATTCTACGACCGGACCCGGCTCATTGAGAGCTCTATCGATACCGTCCAGACCATCCTCGAACACGAAATCATCATCGCGACAATTGCCATTCTCCTCATTCTCGTTCATATACGCAGCGTCTTCGTGGTCGTGATTACGCTGCCCCTGTCCATCCTCATCGCGTTCATCCTGATGGACTGGTTTAAAATCTCGTCAAACATCATGTCGCTCTCGGGAATCGCCATCTCCATTGGAATTCTCGTAGATCAGGCTATCGTTATGCTGGAGAACGCCACGCATCGGCTTACCCAACACTTCGGCGATAGGCCTATTCGTGGAGACACCACGGAAATTGTGGTCGGCGCGATGCGTCAAGTGGGCCGGCCTATCTTCTTCTCCGTGGTGATCATGGTGATTTCGTTTCTGCCTGTCTTCGCTCTCACTGGTCAGGAAGGCAAGCTGTTTCATCCCCTCGCCTTCACGAAGACATTCGCCCTTCTGGGCACGGCAATCATTTCCATCACGCTGGTTCCCGCGATAATCCCCATCTTCGTTCGAGGCAGGTTGTCACGCGAAGAAAACAACTGGCTGATCCGCAGCGTCATCGAGATGTATCGGCCTGTTCTGAGTTTCCTCATGGAACGTCCCAAGACGGTCATTTGGCTTTTCGTGATACTGCTCGCGCTTGGTTTCTACACGGCACGCCACCTCGGCCGTGAATTCATGCCCCCCTTGGATGAAGGCAGTATCCTTGACATGCCGGTCACCGTGCCGCGCGCCTCGGTTACGGAAGTCGCCGACGACCTGAAGGCCCGCGATGCCATGATTCGCGCGTTCCCCGAAGTCGAAATGGTCGTCGGCAAAGCAGGGCGCGCCGACACCCCGACCGATCCCTCGCCCCTCGATATGATCGAGTCTGTCATCACGCTGCACCCGCGTGATCATTGGCTAAAACGCAAGATTCGAATCGAGGACGCGCAAGCGGAGGCGGACCGCCTCTTCACACAACTCGAATCGTCCGGAACCGTGGACACGGTCAAAGACGCTGCACGAAAGTCGCTCGTCGATGCCATAGCTTTCGGCGCGCTGGACCGCTTCGACGCGGCCATGCGACTCGACGTAATGGACCGCTCACTGGAGCACCAGGGCGTTCTGGCGAATGCGTCGGCGCGCTTCGTAATTGAGCGCGCGCTGAAACAAGTCGAAGGGCATCACGCCTGGACTTCACCGTTGGAAACCTCGACACGCGAGCGCCTGATGGAAGAGCTTCTAGCCGCACATGCCGCATCCTTCGCGCACAATCCGCAACTCCTCGACGTGGAAGAACTGGTTGACGCAACGTTTGACGCCCTCAAAGCAGCAGGAGCGCAAAACAAGGAAACCGCCGCCCTGCTCGCCCCCATTGAATCTCCGATGACTACTGCGTGGGCGATCGTCACGGACACGCTCGGACTCCCCCGCAAAGACTTCTATGTACTTACATTCGAAGCCTTGGAGCAATATCGATCGGATGAACGACACGCGTGGGCCAAAGAAACCAATCAACTCCTGTTCCCGCACGCGATGCTGGCATTCGCAAACGCGCTCCTCGCCGAGTCGGAATTGCAGGCTGGCATGCAGGCGGCGTGGCGCGGAGACACGCACCCGCACAACGTGGACGCCGCAAAGCTCGCGGAGCAGATTGGCGAGCGCATCTTCCTGTGGCCAAAATCAAAACAAGATCTTGTCCAGGAACTCGACAAATCCGTGCATCAGTTGGGGTGGGCAAACATCTGGACGCAGCCCATCATCAATCGCGTCGACATGTTGGCAACTGGCGTTCGCACACAGCTCGCGGTAAAGGTATTCGGACAGAACCAGGACGACATACAGCAGGCGTCGAACCAAGTTGCGGAAGTGCTGCGCGGCATTCAGGGTGCAGTTGACGTCGTCGCCGATCAGACGGTCGGCAAGGGATACATCGAGATTCACATCGACAGGACCAAGGCAGCGCGATATGGGATTAACGTCGGCGACATTCAGGATATTGTCGAAGTCGCTCTTGGCGGAAAACCCATCACCACCACCGTGGAAGGACGTGAGCGTTACCCCGTTCGACTGCGCTACGCGCGCGACTACCGCGCCGATGAACAGGCCATTCGCGACATCCTCGTTACGCAGGGCGGCATGGGTGCGCCTGCCGAGCCTTCATCCAATGGTATGGGCACTCTACCTGCTGTTCGTCTAAGTGACGTAGCCGATATCAGCGTGGTCGAAGGACCCGTGATGATCAAGAGCGAGAACGGACTGCTCCGCTCGTATGTCCAACTCAATGTCCGTGATCGGGACATCGTCGGCTTTGTCGAAGAGGCCCAGCGCGTCGTGGCCGAGAAAGTCAAGCTTCCCGAGGGCGCCTATCTGGAATGGACCGGCCAGTACGAGCATCAGATTCGCGCCAAGAGAACGTTACGCATCGTGTTTCCTGCCGTGCTCATACTCATCTTCGTCATCCTGTACGTCACCTACCACGACTTCATGCACGCGATCCTGATGATGATGGCCGTTCCCGGAGCCTTGGCGGGCGGCGTCTTGTTCCAGGCGCTCTTCGGATACAACTTCAGCGTTGCGGTATGGGTGGGTTATATCGCGTGCTTTGGCATGGCCACCGAGACGGGTATCATCATGCTCGTTTACCTGCGCGACGCCATCGCCGAACGCGGCGGGCTGGCGTCTATCCCCTCCGTCGACGAACTGAAGAAGACCGTCGTCGCGGGAGCCGTTCACCGGCTTCGACCGAAGTTCCTCACGGAAGCAACGGCCATTGTGGGCCTTGCGCCCATGCTCTGGGCGCACGGCGTTGGCGCGGAAGTCATCGCCCCGATGGCAGCGCCAGTGCTGGGTGGCCTGCTTGTTGCCGATGAAGTCATCGACATCTTTCTTCCGGTCCTGTTCTATCACGTCGAAAAACGTCGTTGGATGCGCCTTCAGCAAAATCCACTGCCCGCGGCAGCGCCGGAAACGGGCACGGACGGAGTCGCGTCATGAACGCCGTTTTGGGAGACCTTAAATGAGCGATGCGCCAACGAAAAAACCGGGCATCTTGAGACGAGCCTTCTTTGTGCTCAAGTTCCTCGAGATCCGCCTCCGGTTCATCCTGATCCTGGTGATAACCGCCTTGCTTGTCGGTTACTGGGACACCATTCAGAACTACTACGAGCGCTGGCAGCGCGAGCGGACGTCGCAGGGCGTTGCACTCGAAGAGAAATCCGCCGAAAGCGAATTCGAATACTACTGCGGCATGCATCCCTTCGTCGTGCGCGACCGTCCGGGCAAATGCCCAATCTGCGGCATGGACCTCACGCAACGAAAGAAGGGCGCCCCCGTCGAAATGCCGGAGGGCGTGCTTGCGCGCGTACAGGTTTCGCCCGATCGAATCATGCAGGCGGGCGTGCAAGTTGAACCCGTGCTCTACCGCATGCTGACCCGCGAAGTGCGTTCCTACGGCGTGGTGGAAGTCGCGGAAACGCGCGTCGCGGATGTCATCGCCCGGTTTCCCGGTCGCGTCGAAGAGCTGATGGTCAACGCGACGGGCATGCCTATTCGTAAAGGGGAACCCCTCGCCCGAATCTACAGTCCACAGTTCTTGCAGGGGTCGTCGGAGTACGTACACGCATTGGAGAACAAGAAGTCCGTTGAGAACAACCCCAACGCCGACGACAGAGCGAAGGAACGCGCAGAAGCGTTGGTGACTGCCGCGCGCAAGCGATTGAGCCTGGCAGGATTCACTGACCAGCAACTCGACGCAATCGCGCAGACAGGCGGCGAGGCCAGCGCTATTACCTTGTATTCACCGGTGACCGGCACCGTCATGAAGAAGAATGTCGTCCTGGGCCAAAACGTGGAAGAAGGAACCGCTCTCTTCGGTATCGCGGATCTTTCCACACTCTGGGTGCAAGTCCAAGTCATCGAATCCGACATCGGAGGCATCCACGACAGGATGCCCGTCGAAGTTTCGAGTGTTGCGTGGCCGGGCGAGATCTTCTACGGAACCGTCGACTTCTTCTACCCCGAAGTGGATCCCTCCAGCCGTTCGCTGAAAGTGCGCGTATCCATCGCCAACACCGACGGGAAACTTCGCCCCGGTATGTACGTGAACGCGGTCATGCGTTCCCCGATCGGCAAGTACGGCTCTGCCGATGACGCCACTGAAAAGGCTCAGGTGCCAAAGAAGGAAGCGAAGTCCGTTTCTCTGCCAACAACTACGGCGGAGCAAGCCGCGCAATACTTGGCCACGCTTGCCGACGGCGCCAAGTATTTCACGTGCACGATGGATCCCCAGGTCGTTTCCGACAAACCCGGCGATTGCTCCATCTGCGGCATGCACTTGGTCGAGAAGCAGAAGGGGGCGCACGCTATTACTCTTCCCACAACTACGGCGGAGCAAGCTGCGCAATACTTGGCCACGCTGGCCGACGGTGCCAAGTATTTCACGTGCACGATGGATCCCCAGGTCGTTTCCGACAAACCCGGCGATTGCTCCATCTGCGGCATGCGCTTGGTCGAACAGAAGAAGGGAGCCGGCGTTCAGACCGCCTCTGCTCCCGGCATGACTACTGGCGTGGGAGAAAACCCCGCCCTGCCACACGCGGGCTCTTACGAACCCGTCGTGGAAGGGTACATGTGTCCGATGCATCCCGAAGAAATCAGTGACAAACCCGGCGTATGCACCACGTGCGGATGCGGCATGAAGATGACACGGTTTCGCATCGAGCGCGTTCTCGCCGTGCCCGAGAGCGCCGTCATCGACACCGGAGAACATACCGTCGTCTATGTGGAATCGTCTCCAGGCCTATACGATGCGCGCCACGTCACGTTGGGTCCACGCGCCGGCGCTTATTACCCCGTGCTCGACGGTCTCGCATTGGGGCAGCGTATCGTCTCACGAGGTTCTTTCCTGATTGACGCCGAAGCCCGCCTCAATCCCGCCGTGTCCGGCATTCAGACGCCAAGTTCGGACCAGAAGGCTTCTCAGGAGACTCCGCAGGCCGGAATGGATGACACCATGCAGGCGACGGGACATCAACACTGACGCGGAAACACGGCTCCCCCGCGCGCCGCGTATGCATACCTCTGCGTAATGACACCGGCATACCGGATCAGCGGGAGTGATCTCTGATAGAATATCGCTAGTAGTCACTCCACGCTCGCGTATCTGCTCGCAAATCGCGATTGCAGCCGCCCGCACAACTCGACAGGCACTTGCGCATATCCATGGGTTCCGACGTTTCAGCAGAAGATCAGATCGGCCATCACGAACATCATGGCACGGACATGACGACGGGCAACGTGGCCCGGCGATTGGTCCTCTTTGCCATTCCCATGCTTCTGGGCAGCCTACTTCACACCGCCTACAGCATTGTGAACGCACTTTGGGTCGGCAACGGCCTCGGCGCCAACGCCATGGCCGCAATCACGGTCGGCTTCCCGTTGCTCTTTCTTCTGATGGCCCTCGCGGCAGGCCTGAGCCTGGCGTCCAATGTCCTCGCCGCGCAGGCATACGGCGCAAAGGACTTCGTCCGTCTGCGGGCCGTCGTTCAGAATTCTATCGTCCTGATGGGCGTATCGAGCGTTCTGTGCGTCGCGTTGGGTCAAGCCGGCGTGGATTGGGTGTTCCGCGCGATGGGGACGCCTCCCGAAGTACTCCCCCTGGCCGTCAGCTACTTTCGCATCTTTTTGTGGACGACTCCGTTCATGTTCGGCGTCTTCTTTCAGGCATCCGTTATGCGCGGCGTCGGAGATTCAAAGACTCCGCTCTACTTCCAAGCCGGTTCGCTGGTCATCAATGCCGTGCTCGATCCGGTCTTGATGTTCGGCTGGTTCGGACTGCCTCGCCTTGGACTAAACGGTGTCGCCTGGGCGTCCATTGCCGCGCAAATACTCGCCTTCGTGTCGATTGCGGTCTACGCGCAACACCGCAGCAAGCTCGTCGCGCCGGACTGGCGCAACCTGAAGATTGACGTCCCCATGTCCGCGCTTCTGCTGCGAATCGGCGTGCCTTCCATGGTTCAGCAGGCATTGGTCTCGTTGGGCATGCTGTTCGTCACCGGTCTGGTAAACGGCTTTGGAGCACACTGCGCCGCCGCGTTCGGTATCGCCATGCGCATCGACCAACTCGCGTTCATGCCCGCCATGGCCGTCGGAGCGGCGGTCTCCACCTTGGCGGGACAAAACATCGGCGCGCACCGCTACGACCGCGTCGCCGAAGTCTTCCGGTGGGGAATCATCGTCAGTTGCGGATTGACCTTGGTGGCCACGGTGATCGCCGTCGCAATGCCTACGTGGCTTATCAGCCTCTTCACGCGCGACGCGGATGTCGTGGTAACCGGCGCACAGTATCTTCGCATCGTCGGTTTCGGGTATCTGCTCTTTGCCGTGATGTTCGCGAGCAACGGCGTCATCAATGGCTCCGGTCACACGGGCGTCACGTCGGTATTTTCGCTCATCGGTTTCTGGGCGATCCGCGTTCCCCTCGCAACCTACTTGTCGCGGCACATGGGGAGCGTAGAAGGCGTGTGGTACGCCGTGCTCGTCAGTATCGGCGTTGGCGCGGTCATCAGCCTCGGCTACTACCTTTCCGGCCGCTGGAAGCGCCCCGTGGTAAAGTCGCATACCACGCCAACTCTGATGCCTTCCGCGGAGACCGAATAATTCTCCGGGCGTCTGTCTTACCCCGCGGAGATGGTCGCTCGCGTCACGGCCTCGCAACGCTTGAGCGCCTCGCGCGCGGCGGCGAGCGCCTCTTCCGATGTCGTCCCGGCAGCAAGCACGTATCCGATGCGCTCGTGCGAATGCCGAATCGCCAAGTGGCCGATCCAGTCGCCGGGCGCCGCGTTGACTTCCACGTCAGCAATGCCTTCAATCGCGCGCGCTTCGTCGAGTCCCCGAATTTCTTCGACCACTCCCGATCGCGCAGGCATCCACAACAGAGCGGCGGCTTGCTTTCGGGAAGCGGGCAGTGACCAGTCCGCTCCCGCGCCCATCGACAAGGTCGCTTCGATTGCGCCCATACCGCTTGTGACCCGCGCCAAGTCGGTTTCGAGGCGTCCGCCACAAACGCACGGCGACGCTTCAATCACGTGAAAACCTTCGCCGCTATGCACAAGCTCAAGCCTGACCGGTCCATCGTCATACCCCAGCGCGCGAACCACACACTGCGCGTATTCGTTGACCGGCTCCGCGACCGATTGCACCACGGGCGCCAGCATTCCCAGGTCATGCAACATCGGCGGTGCGGGGCGCATGCGCATCGAAACGCACAGCGCGTGCAATGCTCCGCCGCAAACAACACCGTCCAAAACGAACTCGTCGCCTTGAACATATTCTTCAACCAGCACACCCGGCCCGGCGGATTGAGCGCTCGCGCGTTTGTATCCCAGCGGCATGTCCTCAGCGTGCGCAATAAAGCTGACGCCTCGGCACTTGTCGCCCACCAACGGCTTCACCACCCACGGCGATCGCAGCCTCTTCGCCGCCGCCATCGTCGCTTCTGCGCTTGCAGCCACGGCAAAGTCGTGCGCCCCACCCAATGTCTCCGACAGTGCCTGGCGCAATCGCCCCTTGTCGAGCATGAGCGCCACCACGTCGGGCGCAGGACCACGCAGGCCGAGTTCGCGGCTCGCGCTCGCAGTCGCATAGGC
>JAIBAQ010000056.1 GCA_019695095.1 Candidatus Hydrogenedentota bacterium | reverse complement strand
CGGCGTTCGGGCGGCAGGTCCGTGACGTCGCGATCGTCGAACAACACGCGGCCTTCGTCCGGGGCTTCGAGTCCCGCGATGACGCGCAGCGTCGTCGTCTTGCCGCACCCGCTCGGTCCGAGAAAGGCGAAAAACTCGCCGTCGGCGATGGCGCATTCAAACGCACAAATGCCACCGCCTTCGGGATAGACTTTGGTGATGCGGTCGCAGCGTACGGCGCTCATTGCGCGTTGAATACCTCTGACGCCCAGCGGTCCACCCACTTCTTTTCGTTCGCAGCAAACGCCGACCAATCGATGGGCATGGGATCAATTTTGAGCGCCGAGATCCACGGCGGCAATGTTGCAGGGTCAATGTCGGTGCGCACGGGGATCTTCGCGTAGGCCTTGGCTTGTTGCGCTAAAGCCTCCGACGTTGTGACAAACTCGTAGAACTCCTTCGCCAAATCCGGATGCGGCGCGCCTTTCACGATGGCGATGCCTTCGGTCAGTACGGGGGCTTGCTTGGGCACAACGCATTCGAACGGATATCCATTCCGATCGCGTTGCAGCGCCACATCGGGCAGCAGCCACACGCTGATCAGGTCCTCCTGACGCTTGATGTGGTCATAGAGCAACTGAGGGTTTTCCATGTAGGCCTCAACCTGGCCGTGGAGGTTCTTGAGCCACGCAATGCCTGCGTCTTCCGAGCCAGACCTCAGAATCATCGCGCCGATGAACGTGCGCATGGTGCCCGAAGCGAGCGGTTTGCGGATGGTAATCTTGCTTTTCCATTTGGGATCGAGCAGACCGTCCCACGAATCGGGTAGGTCTTCGGCCTTGTAGTGACGGCTGTTGTAGACGATGCCAATCGGTGAACGGTATGTCCCGTACCAAAGGTCCGCCGCGTCCTTGTACGCAGGCTCCACCTTGTCGGCCCACGTGGGGCGGTACGCTTCGAGCAGACCGTCTTTTGCCGCTTGCATGAACATGGTGGAGGGCGCGCCCCACCACACGTCGGCCTGCGGCCGGTTCTTCTCCGCTTCAATGCGGCTGTAGACTTCTTGCGCGCCGGCGTCCAGCGTTTGCACTTCGACGCCGGGGTGCGCCTCTTCGAACAACTTCTTGTAATCGTTGAGAACGTCGGGGCCATGCGGACTGTAAACGACGATCACTGGGCCGGAGGAGCAGCCGAGGAAGACTGTGGCAAAAACCAAAAGGGTGAAGGCGAGGAGCAATACATTTTGGATTTTAGATTTTGGATTCTGGATTGAAGAGACGAAGCAATACTGTGCAGGGCTCATGATAGGGCCTTTCGTAGCGCGTCAAGGGAGGGTTCGATGGTTTTCGGCTCGGCGACGCGATTCTGGAGTACGCCAAGGTCCTTCATGCCTGTCCCGGTGATAACACAGCACACGCGTGTGTCCGGAGTTGTATCGGGCAACTTGGATAGGGCCGCAATCGTTACGGCGCTGCATGGGTCACACAGGATGCCTTCGGAGCCAGCCAGCGCCAACTCCGCGTCAATGATGGCTTCATCGTCCACCGCGACAGCAACGCCATTCGAAGTGCGAATCGCGGGCAGAGCCGTATGGCCGTCGAAGAGAATGTCGTCGGCAATACCGCCCGCAACGGTCTTCGGGTTCGGCCACGGCGTCTTCAGCGTGTCCAGGAAGCATTGGTTCTCTTCGATTGCAGTCTTCAGCGGCGCGCAACCGGATGCCTGGACGCCCGCCAAACGCGGCAACGTCGAAATGACGCCGAGGTTCTTCAAATCCAGAAGCCCGCGCCAGATTCCGCCGAGCAAGCCGCCTCCGCCAACCGGCGCGACAATCCAGTCGGGCAGCTTGCCCTCGGTCTGCCAATACAACTCGTAGGCGATAGTCTTCGCGCCTTCTACGTTGTAGGGTTCATAGATGCCCGCCGTTGACGCGTGGTACCAATCGAAGGTGCGGCACGCTTCCATACAGAGTTCGAATACGGCCCTCGCTGAGGGGGAATCCACGCGGACCACGGTAGCGCCGTAGGCCGCGGCCTGGGCAATCTTTCCCGGGGCGGCGTGGCCGTGCATGAAGAGCACGGCTTTCATACCCGCGCGTGCCGCGTAGGCAGCCGTCGAACACGCGACATTGCCGGAGGAGACAACGGCGACGGTATCCGCGCCGATCTCGCGGGCGTGGGATATCGCAACGGAAATTTGTCTGTCCTTAAACGAACCCGTTGGATTGGCGGTTTCGTTCTTGAGCAGCACTTCCCCCACTCCGGCACGTAAAGCGGTGTTGGGGGCATTCACCAAGGGGGTCGCCCCTTCATCAATGGAGATAATCGAGGCTGGCGACGCCAGGGGGAGCAGTTCTCCGTACGCCCACATGGAATGGGGCTGTTCGGCGAACAGAGTCGTGCTTACCCTGCCCAGGAATCGCAGGCTGAAAGGTTCCCCGCAGGAGGGACAGTCCATACCTCGGGGTTTGGCGGCGGTATTGGTTCCGCAGCCATAGCAATAGAAGTCATGTCGGGTAGTCGGCGTGATGTTCATTTGAGGGCATTGTTGCACAATGGCGCAATCCGGGCCAAGAGCGCGGAATCGGTCAGAGTCTCCGGGGATCCGCGCACGGTTGTATTGACTTTTTGGGTTTTGAATGCCCAAATAGTGCGGTTCGGGTTTCGAGTTAGTTGCAATAGAGTGTCATAAAGGAGCGCCCATAGCATGGACGCCATTGTCGCCAGCGACCTTACCAAGCGATACAAGGGGCACGTCGGACGTTCCAAAGCTCCGTCGCTGGATGGTCTTCATCTCACTGTCCGGGAGAACGAAGTCTTCGGATTCCTGGGCAGGAACGGCGCAGGCAAGACGACTACCATCAAGCTCATTTGCAGCCTCATTCGCCCTACGCGCGGGGAAGCGCTGGTGTTCGGAAAGAACGCGCGCAAGCGCGAAGCGCGCGCATTCATTGGATATCTGCCCGAGAATCCGTACTTCTACGAGTACCTTACGCCGCGTGAGACTATCGAGTTCTACGGGCGCTTGCACGGCCTTGACGCTCCGGCACGGGCGCGCGAGTGGAAGAAGTTGGAGGATGTACTCGAACTCGGACCCATCGCGGATCAGCGCGTCCGCGGTTTCTCGAAGGGAATGCGTCAGCGGCTCGGTTTTGCCGTGGCCATGGTGGGCAATCCCCCACTCTTGATTCTGGACGAACCCATGAGCGGCCTGGATCCTCTCGGCCGCCGCTCGATTCGCGAACTCATCCTGCGCCTGCGCGATGAGAAGAAGACGATCTTCTTCAGCTCTCACGTGCTTGGCGACGTGGAGCAGATCTGTGATCGCGTGGGAATTCTCGTGAGCGGCCGGCTTACCAGCCAGGGCCGCATCAACGAATTGCTCACGCAGCGCGTGAAGCTTGTCGAAGTGGTGGTCTCCGGGCTGAACGAGGAAGGTATTCGGGCCGTCTCCGCGCGGGCCGAGTCCGTGCGCCAATCGGAATCGGGACACCATTTCGTAGTCAGAGACCTCGATGCCGCGAACGAGGCGGTACGCGTGGCGCACCAACACGGAGCGTCGCTGGTCGACTTCTCGCCGGTGAAAGAATCGCTTGAAGACTACTTCATGCGCGTGCAGGAGGAAAGGGCATGAGAATCCTCGCCGTCGCGCAAAACACGTTCCGCGAAGCGGTTCGCGATAAGGTCCTCTACGTGCTTCTGTTCTTCGCGGGCGCAACGATACTGGGATCGAAGGCTCTCGGCTGGATCAGCATCGGGCAGGACATCAAGATTGTCAAGGACATATCACTGGCATCCGTATCTATCTTCGGCGTGCTCATCGCCATATTCGTGGGCACCAATCTTGTCTATAAGGAAATCGACAAACGGACAATCTATACGATCATTTGCCGTCCGATGCGCCGCTGGGAGTTCATTGTCGGCAAATATCTGGGAATGGCGCTGCTGCTGGCCGTGGTGACCGTCTCGATGGCCATCATCACCGGAGGCTACGTGTTGCTGTTGGGTGGTGCGCTCGACACGACATTCGCGCTTGCGGTGCTTCTGATCTATTGGGAATTGCTCCTGGTCACGGCGCTCGCCATCCTTCTCAGCACGGTCACATCGCCCATACTGGGCGCCATTATCGTCTTCTGCGCGTACGTGGTCGGCCACGCCACCACGGTTCTCATCGACCTGCCCGAGCAGTTCCACGGGACCGTCGCGGAGAAGATCATGGCGGTTGTTTACTACGCCTTGCCAAACCTCTCCAATTTCAACATCCGCGCGGAGGCGGCGAATGGTGTACCGGTGGCGCCCGAATACGTTTTGTGGGCGCTCGTGTACGGTACGATCTACACGATCATGCTCCTCGTCATGGCATCGCTGGCGTTTGAGGACAAGGACGTCTAACGATGAAGAAAGCCGCCATAGCGATTCTGGTGCCTGTTGTGGCGTTCTCAACGATGTACTTCGCGCAGACACGCATCGACGCGATGCGCAGCCATGAGTTCGACGAGCAACTGCTCTATCTGCCCAACCAGGATCTGCTTCAGCACTGCACGGCGGGGATGAACAGCGTGGTCGCCGATCTTCTTTGGCTACGGTGCATTCAGTACACGTCGCAGCAGTTTCGGGGCGACTTTAAATTCACATGGCTGGATCAGATGTGCCGGACCATTACGCAGTTGGATCCCTACTTCGTGGCTGTCTATCAGTGGGGCGGCGTGTTCTTGGCCATGCTCAAGCACGACAACGACGCCAGCGTGGAATTGCTGAAGAGCGGCATCCCGCAGAACCCGACACGATGGGAATTGCCATTCGAGATTGCGCGCACGTACGTGTTGAACCGCCACGACAATGTGCGCGGCGCGAGGTACCTTGCCATCGCCGCCGCTACCGGCAATCCGCCTCCGTTTGTCGTCGATTGGGCCAAGAATCTGCAGAAGCAACATGGCTTGTACGACGTAGAGCGGGGTATGTGGCAGGACATTCTATCGACGAGCGGCGACAAGAACATGCGCACGGTTGCCGAGCGAAAACTTCAGGAACTTTCCCTGCGCGAGACCTGTGACGTTCTCAACAAGCTTGCGGACGAGTATCAGAAGAAGACCGGTAAACGCCCGGCGAGCATTGAGGAATTCGAATCCGCTGGTCTCGTCCGCGGGATTGGCAACGATCCGCTGGGCGGGCACTTTTTCGTAGATAGCCGGGGCGTGGTACAAAACACGTCGGTTCTGGATTCGATGAAGGAGGAACGGCTGCAGATCCTGCGCGGATGGGTTTCGTCATTTCGTGAACGGACCGGCCGTTGGCCCAAGACACTTGAAGAACTTGTTGACGGCAAACATCTGCACGCGCTTCCCACGCATCCGTTTGAGGGCAAGTCTTGGGAGTATGACCCGGCCACTGGGGACGTAAAGTAGGTTCTTTTCTCGAGGCGAAGCCCTTGCCGATCCGCAGGCCTTTCGATACACTGTCGGTGGGGGAAATTTCGCATCCATGGGGGATCGATCCATGCAAGTCAATCGCCGGGTATTTCTCAAGACAGCAGCCATAGCGGCGGGGGTTGTCATACTCCCCGAGGCCTACGCACACGAGACGTCGCAAGGTCTCTCTATCCTTCACCGGCGCAAACAACCGGGATTGGTGCGCGGCGCGTACTTTTATCCCTCGCAGGAGCTCGTGGAGTCTGGGCAGTGCGAGGACTCCTGGAGCGTCCACAACTGGTCCACTTGGCCGGGTAACCAGTTCAAACCCGAGGAACAGCAGGCGAAATTTAATCGTGAACTCGACCGGATCTCGGAAGGCCTTGACCTTACGCTGAAATTGGATGAAAAGGCGATCTTCACGGACGCGGGTGTGACGGCGTTCATTGAAGACATCAAGAAGAATCCCCCCGAGGCCCTGTTGCTGATCAACTTCTGGAATACGTTCAGCAAGAAGATCATGCCGATTCTGGAGGCGTACAGCGGACCCATCATCCTCTACCACGCCGTGGGCGCAAACCATCAGCTTCCTCCGGAGCAATTCCGGACAGCCAAGCACGTTCAGTACATCCATTCCATTGAGAATTGGGATGCTATCGAGCGTGGATTGCGCTGCGTGAACGCCAAAGTTCGCATGCGCCAAAGTAAGCTGTTGCGGGTGTCGGGCAAGGTGGACCAGGAAATCGATGAGCGCGAAGCGTTTTTCGACATGCTCGTCCATACGATACCCGCGGGACACTTCAACGATCTCTTCGATTCCATCGAAGTGACGCGGGACATGCGGCAATTGGCCGCGTCCGTGCGTCGCAAGGCAGGTTCGGTTTCCGATCTCAGCGAAAAGGCATTCTTCGACGCGGTCCGCGCGCATGCGGCGGTCTTGGGGCTTCTGCAACGCCATGACGCCGATGCTATCACCATCGAATGCCTGTTCTTGCAGCATCGCAAGCCGTGCTTGAGCTTCTCGATCAATAACGGCGCGCTCATCCCGTGCGGTTGCGAGAACGACCTCAATGCGACGTTGACGTTGATGCTTGGCGCGAACCTATTCCATTGCGGCGGGTTTCAGCACAATCCCGAGTTCGATACGGAGGAGAACCTGTATTTCGGGGCGCACTGTACGTGTGCGACCCGGTTGCACGGCCCGGAACAGCGCGAACGGCCCTACGACTTGCGGCCCTTTTTCCATCAACTACCGAAGACGTTGGCGCTCGACGTGCAATGGCCGGAGGACGAGCCGGTCACCCTGTGCAAGTACCACTCCGGGGAAAAGCGCGTGGATGCATGGGATGGGTGCGTGGTCTCCTCTCCGTCATGCCCGCCCACGGGCGGGTGTGCAACCCGGGTTCTGGTGAAGCTCGACAATGTAGCCGATGTGTGCACGGTGTACCCAGGGCCGCATCCGGTATTGTATTGCGGCAAACACGCCAAACACCTGAAGACGTTTGCAGCACTCTATGAACTCGATTTGAGATCGAACGCTTAACCTGAGAGAAGTCGGAGGCTCGGCACGTCTTCGTGGTCGATTTGACTCTCCGGCCGTTCATTGGGCACAATATTCCGTCCCGGTGTGCGTCCCGAAAGGGCAATCAGGGACTTTTGTAGTTTTATGTCAACAAGCGCCCTTATCAGCGGCGTGACGGACGAGGAGCGGAATCATGGCAAAGAATAAGGGCAACGTCGTCCAGGTCATTCTGGAGTGCACGGAAGCGCCGGGCACGTCGCGTTACCACACGATGAAGAATGTGCGTAACAACACGGGACGCCTAGAGTTGAAGAAGTACAACCCGACCCTTCGCAAGCACACGGTCCACAAAGAAAAGAAGTAGGTTCGTCGAGACGTGTCGGACACGGGCGGCACCGGACCGGTGCCAGTCCGCGATTTGCGCCGGCGCAAATCGCTCACGTGCTAGACGTTGAGGTCATGCTGTGAGGATTTCTCGCGAACACACTTTCTGATTGCGGAGCACTACCTCGACTTTCGGCGCAAATCTGGCAGGCACTCTCGATTTGAGATAAGCTCGTGTGTGTTCGGGAGAAATCCGGTGCTCGAAGTCCGAGACCTGATGAAGGGATACGCTTCGCCAGACGGTGGACATTCGACCGTGATCGATGTACGCCATTTTCGGATGGAAGCGGGCGAATTCGTCGCACTTCAGGGCAGTAGCGGTTCCGGTAAGACCACCTTCTTAAACCTCATCGCGGGAATCCTGCGGCCGGACAGCGGCGAGATTGTGGTGGCGGGCAAACGGATCACGGACCTTTCCGAGGCCGGCCGTGACCGCGTTCGCGCAACGTCAATCGGATACGTCTTTCAGACTTTCAATCTTCTCCAGGGCTACACGGCTCTGGAGAATGTTCTTTTGGGGATGATGTTTGGTCAAGGCGCCAATGTCCCCTTCGCGAAATTCCTCCTCGCGCGCGTGGGACTTGCCGACCGTTTGAACTACAAACCTCGGCAGTTGAGCGTGGGCCAACAGCAGCGTGTCGCTGTGGCGCGCGCACTCGCCAACCGTCCAGGACTTGTGCTTGCGGATGAACCCACCGGCAACCTCGACCAGCATCGTGCAGGAGAGGCCCTCACGCTGATGCAGGAAGTCTGCCGAGAACATGGCGCTGCCCTGCTCGTCGTTAGTCATGACCGAAATATTCTTGAACGGTTTGAGAACGTGCAAGAATTGGCCACGTTGAACCGCGCGGCGGCTTCCGCTGGAGATGTTGTCTGATGCTGGGCCAACGTGCACATGCATTTAGAGGTATCCTCCTCATCGTTCGCAGGAGCCTCCGGCAGCACGCACTATCGACAGCCGTGACGGTTTGCGCGACGGCCCTTGCCACCGGATTGGTGATGTCGGTCTTCTGCATTCAGCGACAGACCTTCGAGGCATTTACCGGCGGCGCGCTCGGGTTCGATGCCGTGTTAGGCGCGCGGGGAAGTCAACTGCAGCTTGTGTTGAACGCTGTATTCCACCTGGAAACATCGCCCGGCAACATCTCGTGGTCGCTGTATGAGACTTTCAAAAATGACCGGCGTGTGGCGCTCGCGGTTCCCCTCGCTACGGGTGACAATTACCAGGGATATCGCATTGTGGGCACGACCGACGCCTTCTTCACGGACTTCGAATACCGGAAGGGGATGCGTTCTGAGACGGAGCCGGGAGGCCGCTTCTTCGATTCGAAGCGGCGTGAAGCGGTAATAGGCAGTTTCGCCGCCCGCCGCACTGGACTGAAGGTGGGCGATACCTTCCACCCGTCGCATGGGCTTACGGCATCCGAAGTTGAGCACGACCATCCTGAAGAATACGTCGTTGTGGGTGTTCTGAAGCCTACCAATACGCCGAATGACCGCGTGATCTGGATTCCGATTGAGGGCATCTTCCGCATGACCGGCCACGTGTTGCGGGGTACCGGGGAAGTCTATGAAGCGCATAGTGGGCAAGCGATTCCCGATGAACACAAGGAAGTGAGCGCGGTCCTGCTTAAGTTCAAGAATCCGAAGACCGGATTCGATCTAGATGTGGCTGTCAATCGAAACGGCAACGCCGCGACGCTTGCCTATCCGATTGGGAAGGTGATGGCCGATTTGTTCGAGAAGCTCGGCTGGATGAATCGCGTCCTGGAACTGGTGTCCTATCTCGTCGTTGCCGTGGCGGCTGCCGCAATCCTCGCGAGTATTTACAACACCATTAACGAACGGCGGCGCGAATTCGCGATACTACGCGCGCTCGGTGCGCGCCAGGTTACGGTGTTCACGGCGATTGTGCTTGAATCGGGAACGATAGCGGCAATTGGCGCCTCGTTGGGCTTCGCGGTGTACGGCGCGATTCTGGGGGTAGCCGCAAGCGTCATTCGCGAGCAAACCGGCGTCGTCATCAATGTACTGGAGGTCCATCCGGCGCTCTTTCTCGCGCCGCTTTGCATAATTGCTGTTGGACTAGTTGCGGGTGTGCTCCCGGCGCTCAAGGCGTATTCGACCAACGTTGCGACAAACCTTACCCCTGCCTCGTAGTTGTGGCATAATGCCGACCGATTTGCCGCGCTATCCGCGGCATCTGCAAGGGAATGTTGGAGAACATCACTCGTGCAAGAAGTCAGTCTGAAATTGCGGATTGCCAGTACCTTCGCCACCGGCCTGCTCTGCATATTCGCGTGGGGCGTCGCCAATGCGCAGACGGCAGCTCCGGTTGTTCAAGGCGCGCCGCTTGACGCGCCCGTTGACCCAAAGGGGGAAGAGAACGATGGGCCGGGTGGCCTTCAAGACGCAAAACCTCTGGGACGCGCTTTGCCTCAGGAATCGCTCGATCTCTTGAAGAGCGCCGAGGGTTCATCCGGTCAAGCGAAAGGGTTCCAGCGCACCAAGGACGGCAAGTATATCAAGGTGACGTTTGGCGCGATCGGAGAGTTTCCCTATGAAGTGCCCGATCCCGATGCCGTTCTGGCAAGTCCCGATCCCAAGAAGGCTCCAAAAGACCAAATCCCCGCGTCGGTCAAGGCGCTGGATAAGAAGAAGGCCGTGGTCGTCGGATTCATGGTGCCAATCGAGGTGGAAGGCGACGGAGATTCCGTTCAAGTGAAGTCGTTTGCGCTGACTCAGAATCAGATGTTCTGTTGCTTCGGAGTGCCGCCCGCTATGAATCAGTGGGTCATGGTGACCATGGAAGGCGCTCCGTCAAAGTACTATGCTGACTTGCCGATCGCGGTGTATGGCGATTTCGAAGTAGGGGAAGACATTGAGGACGGCTATGTCATGAGCGTTTATCGCATGCGCGCCGAGAAGACCATGGATGTTCGCGAGTTGCTCAAACAGGCCCAGGCCGATTCGGAGTAGGCGGCAAACGATGGCCGTCGATATCGTAGTCGTCAGTTACAACACCCTCGATTTGCTTCGGGAGTGCCTTACGTCAATTCGGACCTCCAGCGCGGAGGCAGACGGCATTACAGGAATTGTCGTTGACAATGCGAGCACCGACGGCTCGGTCGAGATGGTACGTACCGAGTTCACCGACATGCGCTTGGTTGCACTCGATGCGAATATTGGTTTCGGACCGGCTAACAATCGAGGAATCGGAGCGGGTTCGGCGGCTTGTATTCTGCTGCTGAACGCCGACGCGCAGTTGACACCGGGCGCGCTCGCTGCGATGGCCGCGGTTCTCGACGCAGACCCCAAATGCATTGCCGTTGGCCCAAAGCTCATCTATCCCGATGGAAGGTTTCACCCCTCGTGCCGCCGTTTTCCGACCGTCATGCGTAATCTTTGGAACACAGCAGGAATGCAGGATCGATTCAAGACTCGATTTGCGGGCATGCGCAATTGGCTGCGAGAACACGAGCACGTCTCGGGCGGCCGGGTCGATATGGTGTCTGGTGCGTGTGCGCTCGTGCGTCGAGACTACCTGGAGTCGATTGGTTGCTTCGACGAAAACATGTTTCTCTACGAAGAAGAGATGGACATCTTCTTGCCCGCCAACCGAAGAGGTCTGGAGGTACGTTGGTGTGGCGACGCGACGGTCATTCACCATCACGGGGCCAGTTCGGGGGAGCACCAGGAAAGCGAATTCGCGCTGAAACATCAGTACCGAAGCCGCTACTACTGCTTTCGTAAACACTATGGGGCTTGGTCAGCGCGCCTTGCATACTGGTCCGACCTGGGAGTCTACTCGCTGTCGACGGCCCTGAACAGACTCCGTGGCAAACCCTCGTCGGCGGCGTTGCACCGCTCGTTGGTCAGGGAAGCCTACCGGACGTCGCTTTCGCTCCGCTGCCCTACCGCGTGAATTCCCGCGTCTTTCCGATTCGGTACGTGATTGACTTTGTGCCGGATCCTTCGTCCGCTGAACGCGGACTCCTAAGAAACGGACCGTGTACGTTGCTTGCGCCCTTACAGGGCTCACGTTGTGTGCGGGCTGGAACCTGGGGTTTCGATTCGCGTCTGGGACGCGAATCTTACCCCAGGCTGGAGTCTGCCGTGCCTACGGCACTTAAGAGAAGAGGCTGTCTGCTTGGCTTTTGTTTCTACCACTGACTTCTGCGCTCCCGCGGTTATTTGCTCGGGATGATGATCGGGCTCCCAAGAGACAGCTTCATGAAGGCAACACCTTGAACCCGCTTTGCCTTGTCATGCTGAGCGGAAGCTAAGCATCTGGCATTGGAAAGAACCGACTTCAATCCGGATCCTTCGTCCGCTGAACGCGGACTCAGGATGACAATTCGGCTCTTAAGATGCAGCGTCACCAAAACAACAATTTGAACCTGCGTTAATTTGTCATGCTGAGCGGAAGCGAAGCATCCGGCAATGGAAAGAACCGACTTCAATCCGGATCCTTCGTCCGCCGAAGGCGGACTCAGGATGACAGTCTCGCTGAAATGGCCAACGCGACTTGGTTCGCACTGTATCGAACCGTTTTAGATTCCCGCCAACTCGGCCCGGTTTCGACCCAATGACTTTGCCAAGTAGAGCGCCTTGTCCGAGGCTTCCACCATCTTGTGGGCATCACCGTAGTCGTTTCGGAAAGCCGCTACGCCAATGCTGCACGTGACGGAAAGGTCGTTGCCACTCACGCCTTTGAAGGTGTTCGTTCTCACACGCGTGCACAGTTTGTTGGCAAGCAAGGCCGCTTCGTTCAGCGCCGTTTCGGGCAGTATGACTGCTACCTCTTCCCCGCCGTATCGGCAACAAATGTCCGTCTTGCGAGTGTTCTCGACCAGCAGCTCCGCGAACTGCTGCAACACGGCGTCGCCGGTCTGATGCCCGTGCGTATCGTTGAACGCTTTGAAATGGTCGATGTCCAGCAAGAGCAGCGAGAAGTTGCGGCCGTACCGCCGCGCTTGCTCGAACTCTTCGTCCATGCGCAAATCGAAATAGCGTCGCACGTACAATCCGGTCAGACCATCGGTAACCGCTTTCACGTACAACTGCGCGTTGTTGATTGCCACGGCAATCTGCAGTCCCAGAAGTTGCAGCAATTGCGCATCGTCCTCGGTGAAGTCGGTGCCATCGAGGTGGTCATCCAAGCGCATGATTCCAACCGGTTTGTCTTGCGCGATCAGGGGCACGTAGGCCGAACATTGGATCTCGGAATTGTATGTGCACACCTTACGCGAGCGAAGCGCTTCGCCAAGAGAAGTACCCGTGAGCGGGGCAGTTTCTTCTTTGAGGCGATCGTGACCGATAAGGTCTTGCCCGTACTTCGCAATCACGGGCAGCGCCATCTTGCCGGTCTTGTCGAGTTGATAAATGGTAACGCGACCTACGTCGAGCGCCCCCTGGACGACATCTGCAATGATTGTGAGGGTGTCGTTCAGCTCCAGCGTAGAGTTGATTGCGAGGCCGATTTCGCGAAGCGTGGACAGGTGTTCGACCTCTTTGTGCATGGCTATGTAGCTACGATAGAGCGATTCGTAATCCTTGGCGAGTTGCTCAAACTTCGCGTCTGCCATATTGCCCAATTGAACCCTTTGCAGTGATGTCCACCGATTCCATCATACGCTCGCAGACCGTCCTGATGCGACAAGAGAGGCAGGCGTAGGACGCGTGCCTCTCCCGGTCAATTCAAAAGGTTCCGGCTGCTAGTTTACAGACGGATCTCTAGGTTGCGCTGCCCTCGCCACCCGCCGAAGAAGCCTGACGGGCGCCGAGTTCGCGATCCATGAGGAAAAGGCCCTCAGGGGACTTGGCCACCATCTTCACGCGCTGGAGAATATCGTTTGCGACCGCTTCTTCTTCCACTTGTTCCGTGACGAACCACTGCAGGAAAGAGGCCGTCGCGTGATGCGATTCCGACAGTGCCAAATCGACCAGCTTGTAGATCGACTTCGTGACGTTGACTTCGTGCTTGACTGTATCTTCGAACACGGCGACTACGCTGTCGTAATCGGACGGCGGCTTTGCGATCGCATCCAACTCGACTTTTCCGCCGATGTCGATAATGTAACGGTAGAACTTCTGCGCGTGAGCAGTCTCCTCGCCCACCTGAATGGTCATCCAGTGTGCGAAGCCGGGGAGACTCTTCGTTTCGAAGTGAGCCGCCATGCCCGCATACACGTATGCCGAATACAACTCCAGATTCAGGTGCTTATTGAGGGCTTTCTCGAGCTTGGACGAAATCATGGTGGCATCCTTTCTGGGAAGCCGTGTTGGCCCCCTGCACCTCCCTTCGGGAGACGTTCGGGGTCCTCCCACCGGTTCACCCGGTTGGGATTTCACTGGACTTAGCTTCCTTCCGCTTCAACGTGTTTGGCGCGCCCGTTCCCCGCAAATGGCGGCCGAGCGCACGTGCAACGTAGCACGCCAACCGAAGGGGCGTCAAGATGAACGGGAAAGGGGATGCCGGGCAGCCGTTTTCAGGGGCGCGCGAACAGCCACCGCCGGTAATACTTCTCAAAAAACTGTAATATTGCCTCCCGCATCGACTATTCTCTACCCGCCACAGAAAGGATATACCTCTCACCATGCACATGGCTGACGCTCTCTTATCCCCTGCCGTCGGAGGCGGTATGTGGGCACTTTCCGCAGGTTTGATCGGATATTGCTCGAAGGTGTTGCGTACGACACTCGACGATTGGAAGATCCCCCTCATGGGCGTCGTGAGTGCATTCGTGTTCGCCGCACAGATGGTCAATTTCTCGATTCCGGCGACGGGTTCCAGCGGCCACCTGGGCGGGGGCCTGCTGCTTGCGATTCTATTGGGACCGCACGCGGCCTTCTTAGCGATCGCGTCCGTTCTCACGGTTCAGGCCTTCTTCTTTGCCGACGGCGGACTTCTCGCCCTCGGATGCACTATTTTCAACCTGGGATTCTTCCCGTGCTTCGTGGCCTATCCGCTCATATACCGGCGCATAGCCGGATCAAACCCAACGACCGCGCGGCTTTGGACCGTGTCAATTCTGGCGGCCGTCGCCGGACTTGAGCTTGGCGCGCTGGGTGTCGTGTTGGAAACGCGCTTGTCGGAGATTTCGGCGCTTCCATTCACGACGTTTATTGCGCTGATGCTGCCCATTCATCTACCGATTGGAATCATTGAGGGGATCGTTACCGCCGCCGTGGTACAGTTCGTCTATCGTGCGAGGCCAGAGGTCTTCGATGCGGCTACGGCGCTATCGCAAGGCAGGAAGATCGCTGTCGCGCCGGTGCTTGTAGTGCTGGCAATTGCCGCAGTGTGTTCTGGCGGCGTGCTGAGCTGGTTTGCGTCGTCGCATCCTGATGGTCTGGAATGGGCGCTCTTTCACTCTACGGGCACCGAAGAGTTCGCAGGACGCGAAGACGCGTTGCACGCATCGCTCGCCCATGTTCAAACGAAGACGGCGATCCTCCCCGACTACACGTTTTCCGCCTCCGAGGCGCCGGCAGAGACAGGAGCAAAGACTCAATGGCCCGCAGTGGATCCGGGGACAAGCGTCTCCGGAATCGTCGGGGGTGCAATAACGCTGGGCATCGTGGCCCTTGCCGGCCTCGCGCTTCGACGGCGTGCCGCGCCCGCGCGGCCATGAGCCACGCGTTCCATGGCGCTCGTTGATCTGCATGTTGCCGAGCTTGGCGCGCTGGAGGAAATGGCGCGTCGCGACTCTTCACTTCGTCGAATCGACCCCCGAGCCAAGCTTGTCACCACACTCGTCTTTATCCTGACGGTCGTCTCTTTCGGTATCTATGAATTGGCAGCGTTACTTCCGTTGTTACTCTATCCCGTTGTATTGCTTTCACTGGGCGATTTGCCAACCGGGTACATCCTCAGAAAGGTGGCCCTGGTGTCTCCCTTTGCGATTCTGGTGGGCATCTTTAACCCCTTGCTTGACCATTCCCCTCACCTGATCGTTGGGGACTTCCACGTCTCGGGCGGCTGGATCTCATTTGCCTCGATACTGCTGCGTTTCGTGCTGACCGTCTCGGCGGCCCTAATCCTCATCGCGAGCACAGGAGTGCATCATCTGGCGCTCGCGCTGCAGCGACTCGGTGCGCCGAGCGCCTTTGTCATGCAACTGCTCTTCCTCTACCGTTATCTCTTTGTGCTCACCCAGGAGGCGTTGAGGACGGTCCGAGCCATCACATTGCGCTCCGTCGACCGCAAAGCCATGTCCATGAAAACGTACGCCCATTTTCTCGGGTCGCTACTGCTGCGCACGCTCGACCGGGCACAACGTATCCACGTCGCCATGCGCTGCCGGGGTTATGACGGGAGCGTACGTCTCCTGAACACTCTCCAATTCAGAGCCGCAGACGCGCTTTTCATTGCTCTCTGGTGTGCGTATTTTCTCGCTATCCGATTCGGCAACGTCCCGCATCGAATTGGAGAGCTTGTCATGGGAGTCTTCACATGAGCCACCATCTGCTCGAGGTCAAAGGGCTGAAACACACGTATCCCGATGGCACTCCGGCCTTACGCGGAGTCTCGTTCCGGATCACGCACGGTGAATCCGTGGCAATCATCGGGGCGAACGGAGCGGGGAAATCCACGTTGCTCCACCACCTCAACGGGTACTTGCTCCCCACCGACGGCGAGGTTCGCGTGGGTGACTGCCCGGTCACCAAGTCAACGCTTCCTACGGTCCGCAGGACGGTCGGCATGGTGTTTCAAGATCCCGACGATCAGCTCTTTATGCCGACGGTCTTCGAGGATGTCGCATTTGGTCCTCTGCATCTGGGCCTTCCCGCAGAGGAAGCAGAACGCAAAGTCGACGAGGCATTGTCCACGGTGGGCGCGCTTCACTTGAAGCATCGGCCACCTTACCGATTGTCTGGGGGGGAGAAACGCGCGGTGGCCATCGCGACCGTTTTGTCGATGTCGCCGGATATTCTGGTCATGGATGAGCCGACAGCCAGCTTGGACCCCAGGTCGCGACGGAGAGTCATAGACTTACTCAAATCGTTTACCCACACGAAGATTATTGCTACACACGATTTGGACATGGCCATGGACGTCTGCACGCGGGTAATCGTGATGTACGAAGGCGTCGTCCGCGCGGACGGCCATGCGAAAGACGTATTGCGAGATGCGCCCGTTCTAGAGACTTGTAGCTTGGAGGTTCCGCTGAGGATGCAGTCGTGCCCGATCTGCTACCCGGAGCACGCGTAGGGCCGCGGCGCCTTGTCTAGG
This sequence comes from Candidatus Hydrogenedentota bacterium, assembly GCA_019695095.1. NCBI lineage: Bacteria > Pseudomonadati > Candidatus Hydrogenedentota > Candidatus Hydrogenedentota bacterium. Next base: position 16,538 of record JAIBAQ010000056.1, on the reverse strand, counting down.
CGATAGCCCGAGTTCGAAAGTTCGCGCTCTTGATGGACGCACGGAGCCTCTGCCTTGCCACGCGGCGCCTGTGCTCTCCGTAAGCGTTTAGCCAATTCCGGGCCGCAACGGTGGGATTGCCGATGCCCGCCAAAACGCGGTGGATTCCGGCCAGCGTTACCGGATTCTCGCCCAGCAGCTTCACTCGGTCCGAAATCGTCCCTCGCAGGGCAGCAATCACGCACGCGGCGTCGCGCTCGTCAGCTGTCAGATCCGCGTCGACCTGCCGCAAGTACCGTTCCAGACAGTCACACGCATCCTCGGTCCATGTCGTCATTTGAGATCTCCATTCGCGTGTCCAGTTTGACCTTCCGCTATAGATCGCCACCGAACCCCAATTCCGCCAATCTCGGTTTGCATCTGTGCCCTCCAGCTATAAGACGCTTTAGAAGAGAAAAAGGTGACAAGTCGTTCGGGGAGAAATTGCGCTACAATGTCTCCTATGGAACCAGCGCCAGGCACGTCCGATAGTGAATCCCCTCTCCCCCGCTTCTCCCTCGTCATACCCGCGTATAACGAGGAAATCTGGCTGCCCAGACTGCTGGACACCCTGGACGTGGCGCGGAACGCCTATACGGGGGGGCCAAGCGCTATCGAGGTCATCGTCGCGGACAACGCATCCACCGATCGCACGGCCGAAATTGCCAGGGAACGCGGCTGCAAGGTGGCCCACGTCGAGAAACGCGCGATAGCGGCGGCGCGGAACGGCGGAGCGGCAATGGCGCGGGGTGAGTATTTGTGTTTTGTGGATGCAGATTCGCTGCTGGACCCGGACACATTCAATGCGATTGACCGGGGGTTGGCCAAGCCCAACGTAATTGCGGGCGCGACTGGGGTGCGCATGGAGCGGATGTCGCCGGGTATCGCCTTGGCGTACTGTATGCTCCTACCGCTGGTGTGGTTAATGCGCATGGATACCGGGGTCATCTTCTGCCGGCGTGAAGATTTTCACAGCGTCGGCGGTTACAACGAAGGCAAGCTGTTCGCGGAAGACCTCGAATTCATGTTTGCACTGCGGCGGCTCGGCAAAAGCCGGGGCCAGCGCCTGCTGCGGCTCCGGGCCGCGCGCGCGGTAACGTCCACCCGCAAATGGGACAAGCACGGCGAGTGGCACTATATCCGTATCCTCTTCGGGGGCGCGCTGGCGCTCATTCTGGGAAAGGACATTCAGGAACGCATCGCGCGGCCCTATTGGTACGACGACCCAAGGTAGTCCGCAATTTGCACCGGCGCGAGTGAGCGCCGACGCAAATTGCTCACGTGCAAGACGTTGAGGTTATGCCATGAGGATTTCTCGCGAACACACTCTGTTTTCGGAGAACCGCTTTGTTTTTTGCCGCAAGTCTCGAAAGCATAATGGTTACGAGATAGGTTCAAGTGTGTTCGTGAGAAATCCGGGTTAGATCATCCACGCCCGAAAATCCTCGATTTTCCGAGAAAAGCCGCTATAATAGAAGACAAATTAGGGCTCAACAGCCTCAGGAGGATGAATCGTGAGCGACAATCGACGTAGCTTCACCCGCGTTCACACGCACGTTGGCGCCGAGATCTCCGCCGGGTCTATCACCTGTACTGGAGCGATTGAGGACTTGAGTCTCAGTGGCGTTTCCTTGCGATCCGAGGCGCAGCTCGCGCATGGTACTCCCTGCAAGGTCACGCTCGTGCTAACGGGCGCTGACCCTGCGCTTCGAATCGAATTGGCTGGCAAGGTGAGCCGTAGCGAGGCGGGTCTTGTCAGTGTCGCCTTTGAAGAGACAGACTCGGACAGTTACGCGCATCTTCGATCGCTCATCTTGGCGAATGCGGAAAGCGCTGACTCGATTGAGGATGAGTTTGAGGGCAGTGTCGGATTCAAGCGGCGCGACGCCGATTTCTAGAGGTTTACGGTGTCCGTACTTGCAGGCAATGCACGTATCGAGGCCGTCACCGGCGACATCACCAAGGAGACCGTTGACGCCATCGTGAATGCCGCCAACTCGTCGTTGCTGGGCGGAGGCGGTGTAGACGGGGCCATCCACCGCGCGGGCGGGCCCGCCATTCTCGAAGAGTGCCGCATGCTGGGTGGCTGCGAAACGGGGGATGCCAAAATAACCACGGGGGGGCGGTTACCCGCGACATACGTCATTCATACCGTCGGTCCCGTCTATCGAGACGGCAAGCACGGCGAACCCGAGCTGCTGGCGAGTTGCCATCGCCGCAGTCTCGAGATCGCACTTGAACGGGGTATCAAGAGCATCGCGTTTCCGGCCATCAGTTGCGGTGTCTATGGATACCCGATTCCCGAAGCGGCGCGGATCGCCACCTCGACCGTGCGCGAGTTTCTAACGGAAAAGCAGGGAATCGAGCTTGTTCGATTCGTACTCTTTTCGGGCGAGGTCCACGCGATTTTCGCCAACGCATTGAACAAGGCTTAGTCGATCCAACGTTTTTCGCGACGAATTGTGCCAAGCGTCATCTGCGAATCCCTTTGAAGTACTGGGGGTAATACGTCATGGTTACACACACCTTTGAAGTCGAAGAAAAATCAGTTCCCGCCATGTTGATTGCCGGGGTCCGCATGAAGGGTCACTACTCTGACTGCGGAAAGGGCTTCGCCCTGATTGGGCGCAGGCTGGGCCGCCATCTTTGCGGGAAACCGTTTAATCTCTACTACGATGCGTGCGCCCGGGAAGGTGACGCCGATCTGGAGGCGTGCGTTCCGATGAAGCGGCAAGCCGAAGCGGAAGGAATCTCGGTGCGCGAACTTCCGGGGGAACGTTGTGTGACCCTGCTCCACGAGGGGCCATACGAGACGCTCGGCGTGTCGTATGAGAAGGTCCGCGCGTATATCGACGCGAAGAGGTACACGGCAAAGGTCCCATCGCGTGAGGTATATCACAAAGGCCCGGGCATGATCTTCCGTGGCAATCCCAAGAAGTACCTTACAGAGATACAGATACCGATCGCGTAAGCGCTGAATTTCCTGTTCACCCCCTGGCGCACGTTGCGCACAACCCACGGTGTGCACCACGCCGCGCTCGGCGATCGCGGCGCTACTCGGAAACCGGCTCCTGTCTGATTCCAGGTTAAATGCTTAGGAGCGAGAATAGACGGCCAATTCGTATCTGGCTACTCCCGGCCCTCTTCCGCATCAGACGGCTTGATCAAGTTCTTCAATCCGGCAAACGGATTGAAACCTTCGCTCGAGTCCTCGTCGCTGTACGCCACCTTCGTTTCCTTGGATCCCACGCGCTCGTACGCGCCGTGTTCGTCTTCGTGGCAGTAGGTACACAACAACTCCCAGTTGCTTCCGTCCGGCGGGTTGTTCATGTGATTGCTGTCTTTGTGGTGGACCGTTAGCTCGCTGAGGCTCTTTCCGGAAAATTCCTTACCGCAGCGAGCGCACACGTGTGGAAACAGGGCAAGAGCCTGCTCACGGTATCCCTTTTGGCGATCGGCCTGCTCCCGCTGAACGCGTGCCAGAAACTCCGCCTTCTTAACCGGGTCGAGCTTGCCTAATCTACGGCGCATCCAGTCGTCCTCGCATTTCGTGTCTAATTGGTAGCAACCTAGCTAGAGGTCGAAGTTCTCTTCCTTGGCGTCCTTGTTGGTCAGCAACATATAGTGCTGGCGCATTCTATCCTTATCGGACTTCGCCACGGGAATTGGATTTCCCTTCGGGTCGATACATGCATGGAACATTGCAGTCGCGACGGAGCCCGGGGTCGGGATGAAACACTGCACTTGCTGCGGTTTCCATCCGCGTTCCTTCAGCCATTGCGAAAGCCCGCGCATATCGTCGTCGGTGCATCCGGGGAAAGCACTAATCAAATACGGAATTACGTATTGCTCTTTGTGAGCATGATGCGATTCACGTTGAAAGGCTCCGAGAAAACGCTCAAATGCTGCAAATGACGGCTTGCGCATCAGCTTGAGAACATGATCGCTCTGGTGCTCAGGCGCAACCTTCAATTGTCCGCCGACGAACTCGCGAACGAGCGCGCGCAAATACTCCCCGTTGGCATCAGCCAGATCATAGCGCACGCCGCTCGCGACGCGGACATGCTTTACTCCGTCCATCTCGCGCAAAGACCGCAGCAATTCCACCAACTCCGCGTCTTGCGTCTCGAAGTATTTGCAGACCGTGGGCGTCAGGCAATCCGCGCGCTTGCAGATGGTGTGGTCCGCCGCACATCGTGCGCCCCACATGTTGGCAGTTGGTCCACCCACGTCGGACACGCTCCCCGACCAATCGGGGTGATGCGTCAAGCTGCGAACTTCTTCCTTGATCGATTCTGCGCTTCGCGAGGTGATTTGACGGCCTTGATGCAGCGTTATGGAGCAGAACGAACAACCGCCCGCGCATCCCCGGTGCGATGTCACGCTGAACTGGATCATGCGCGCTGCCGGAATCGGTTTTGTGTAAGAGGGATGCGGGCTGCGCGTGTAGGGCAGCGAATACAACTCGTCCAACTCTTCTCTGGACAACGCGTCGGCAGGCGCTGTGAAAACAAGATAGCGTCCGTTGGTTTCTTGAATGGCCCAGTGCTTGCCTTGGTGTACTTGACGCTCCATCGCCAGCGTAGCTTTCATCAAGGCTTTTGGCTCGGCGGCGATCTCCGCATGCGACGCGAAGGTCAGCATTGAATCGAGTTCCGGAGCGTTCGGCACATCGCGCAAAGCATCGAGTGACGATATGGCGAAGACCGTTCCAGGTATGCCCCGCAAAAGGCCCGGCGCACGCGTATCGGAATCGCTCGATTCGCAATGGGCTTGCAGGCGTTCGGCGATTTCGAGGATGGCGCGCTCGCCCATGCCATAGACCACGAGGTCGGCCTTACTGTCCAGGAGAATTGAGGGACGGATCTTGTCAGTCCAGAAATCGTAGTGGCTGGCGCGTCGCAGAGAGGCTTCTATCCCGCCAAGCACGATGGGCAAACCGGGGAATGCCTGCTTGGCAAGGTTGGCGTACACGATACTCGCGCGATTGGGCCGGGCTCCGGCTTGGCCACCGGGTGTATAGGCGTCGTCGCTGCGCTTCTTGCGAAATGCCGTGTAGTGCGCAAGCATCGAATCGACCGTGCCCGCGGTGACGCCCGCGAACAAACGCGGCCGCCCCATCCGCGTGATGTCATCCGTCGTTGTCCAGCGCGGTTGCGCGACGACGCCCACGCGAAACCCTTTGGCGCAAAGCCAGCGGCCCAACAGGGCCACCCCGAAAGCGGGATGATCGACATAGGCATCGCCGCCAATCAGGAGCACATCCAACTCAGACCATCCACGCGCGTCCATTTCCTCGCGCGTCATGGGGAGAGCACTATCTACGCAGCGCTTGTCCACGAACATACAGGTATACTCTAGTCACTCCAGACAAACCTGATGAGTGATTCTTGGACAGAGGTATTCACTTCTGTCATTCTTATAGCTACACGCTGAAGTCAAAGCGACCAGGAATTTTACATTGCACCCTCAAAGAGACTCCAATACGTGCATATACTGCGGCAAATCGAACAGATTGTCCAGAGAGCACTTCATGCCAAAGGCATTCGGCACCTTTCGCAATTGCCCCACGCTCAACAACCGTCTTTGTAGGGAATGCAATGGGAATATTGGCAAGGCTGTTGATGAGCTTGTGAATGCCAGCCCTGTTGGATTGGCTAGATACTTAACTCAGTCCACGGGCTCGATACCAGAGAAACCTCGAATCTTCTATCAAAGCCATCATGGCACACCGCCCATACTAATCGAAGCCAAAATGCGCTCACTACTAATAGGAGAAAGTGAGGATCTTCCGATTCGCTGCGAGTGGATTCCGGACTGCAACGCCATATCGCCACTTAGCCAAGTAATCATAAGGCGTCCTGACTATTCTCGAGAAGTCATTCTACTAAACGAGACTTTAAGTAATGACGACGGCATACAGAGGATAATGAGAGTATTGGGGATAGACAAAGCAAGAGCACTGACTGCGATTGTGCATGACACCGACAGGGAGATTGGCACCAAGTTACTTCGGAGGATCGACAAGAGGTATAAGCGTACTAAGTTCAGACCGACGACACTTAGCGGCGGACTTGTACCTGGTCACACGCATATTACTTTCACATCTAACGCTATGCGGGCATTGGCGGCAATTGCTTTCCACTACACATTGGTAACGAACGAGTACATTCATGGCGACGAGCCTGAATTCGCTAGTATTAGGCAGTTCATAATGTGCGGCGGTAATCCAGACGGCATATTGAGGCATTTGGACAGACCGTTCTTGGATGCACTCCACAAAAATCGGTATCCTTCCAGATGTACACATGTACTACTTGTAGACAAACGCGCCAGAACAATAAAGTGCAATGTTGCCCTGTTTATCTATCCTTCAAGATATGTGCCAGACTGCAGTTACGAAGTCATCGTAGGAAGAAATCCATTTGTGATAAAGATGGGACCGCCAATTATTGCTCACGCATTCACGTACACTGATGAATATAAGCAGGAAGGATTTCATGGAAACATGACGAGTCTACACCCTTTTGCCATTCAACAATGATAGCCCAATCAATCAAATTCACCCGGAGGATAGTCGAACAGCGGAATGTTGTGCTTGCCGAGCAGTTCGACGAAAGCGCGCTTGGAAAACCCCGCAAGCTGTGCGGCCTGCCCCAAAGACAGCCGACCGGTTTCCCAGAGTTTCATCGCCAGCATGAGGGTCGCCTCGTCTGGGCGAACGTCTGATGGAAGCTCGATCGTCAAGGTACTCATGGCATTAGTCCGGTCCTACGGTCACTCTGTTCACATTATACACCCTTCATGCCCACTATGCCTGCCGCTTAAGTATCCGCAGCGATCGGGGAGGCAATTGCAGTGCAGAAACTGGCGCGGCTTGATCCTCGGTCACAGAGATAAAGCTGTCGACCGTCTTCACTTCGACGGTTTCGCGGCTGTAATTGGCAATGACGAGATGTAGATCGCGGTTTGCGAAAACGGACGCCACCACCGACTTGGGTAAAGGCTCCGCGAATAGATCCGACTCGCCTATTTCTAACCACGCCCATGTCCCCTCTTGCACGAGAGGCATGTAGTGTTTCAACCATCGTGCGTGCGTGGAACGGGTCTCCGGACTCCCGGGCACGGCATCCCATGCGCTGTAGCAATAGAGTTTGCTCGGGTCTTCCTGATATTGCTTCCAAGCGGCGCGGCAGCGTTCCATCCAGAAATCGTCATTGTATTTCACACCGGGAATCATGCCACGCTCGCCGGTAAACGTGCGCCCGCCCATCAACACAGGGAATTGCAGGTAGGGAATCGCGTGCAGGAATTGCTCGTCCTCGGATTCGAGCTTGGCAAACCCCAAATCTATACACGGCACGACGTACGGCGGATGGTTCTTCACGGCTTCGCGGAGCGGATCCACTTGAGTGACGCCCTCGCCCACCCAGAGATAGTCATAGACCTTCAGACCGGCGCTCATGGGTTGTTCCGCGCCGTTGACGTGCAGCTTTACGATACCGCCGCGCCTCTTCACGTCGTTGTAGATGAGCGCAATGAGGTCCGTGAATGCGCCGTCGTGTTCCGGAGTCTCCTCGAATGCGGCGACCTCGTCTTTCGTCACCGGCATCTTCTGCCTCAACCCATGCTGGTTGGCCAGGTAACCGCCGTCCATGTAGATGCCGTCGGAGCCGTACTCGTCGATAATGCGCGCAATGCGCTGCAACACAAACGCGCGCCATCCGGGACTCTCGGGCGCGCATCGCGCCATGTCCCAATACCCGACGACGAGAAAGTCTCCTTCCCTGCTCCACTCTTGTCTGAACTCGGGATGTGAACGCTCAATAAAGCACGGCGACGTGTACGTTAGGACTTTCAGCCCGCGCCGATGCGCCATATCCAAGAAACGCCGGTAACCCGCGGGATTCGTGGCCGTGTATTTGTCGCCTCCAAACAGGCGCAACGAATCGTTCCAGTCGTCGAAGACCTGGAGCGCCTGAATACCATGCTCTTTCAGGCGGTCCAACTCCGCTTCGTCGTGTTCGTCGGGATTGTAGGGAGTCTTCCCGGGGTATTCGCCGAGGTTATAGCAGCACTGCGCGGGCATGTAATTGGCGACAAGATGCTTTCGCATGCAGGAGCGAATGGACCGTGTGCAGATCGCGATATTCTGCAGGCGTCGCCGGTGGTCTTCCTCGGTGTACGCCGCCAGCAAGGACGGCGGCGTTGCCGGCTGCACTGTACCATCGGCGACTTCGCGCTCTGCCGCCAAAGCGGACCAACCCGAAGTGGACGCCAGCGCGCCCGTCGCGGATACCTTCAGAAACTGCCGCCTTTTCAAAGAATGCCTCCTCTCTTTTACAGCTTGCAGCGCGAGATACCGTACGCTTCCACATCAACGCGCTTCCCTCCTGGGAACTCTACCGTGTGCGGTGTATTCTCGTAATTGAGGATAAGTATATGGCCGTCCTTCTGAACGGACGCAAACGTATAATCAGGCCAGTCGACGTCCACGACGGCTTTGGTCCACGGGTGCAGGCCTTCGATACTCCGAAGTTCTCTGCGCACGAATTCACCGTACAGACTTACGGGGTCCATATCGCCCTTGAAGCGAGAGAGTCTACCCTTACCGGTGTCTCCAGCCTCCCATTTGGAGAACACGGTGTCGTCTCCTTCCACAGTCGCGAGCGGTCCACGCGGGAACGACGGATACAAGACAACGCCTCCACTTTGTATCCACGCGTCTATGCGTTCCAGCACGTCCTTTTCGATCGTGTTCCCCCATGCGAAGGCCAGCACTTTGTAGCGGTCCAGAAACCCGTCCTTGATTAAATTGTCGTCCAGGTAATCAATCTCTACAGCGCGGCGGATTGCCTCTGCGCGCGGATTGAATCCCCACGCATACAGTTCTCGAAACGCGCCGTCATCAAGTTGGTTCATCGTTTCCGGGTAGTACACCGCCACTTCAACGAGCGGCTCCTGCCTCACATCCATCAACGGCAGGTACTTCAGCCATTTGTCGATTGCCATGGCACTATTGAAGATGTTGCCGGAGTACGTGAAGAAGTGATCTCCATTCGTTGTTGCCGTGTTGAATAAGCGGCTCACGATTCCGCGTGCCGTGTGCGAGCTCGCTGGCTCGTAACCCAACTTGGTCCCGTAAAGACGCGCAGCAGTCGCCGCCAATCGTGTTGCGCAGATGTTCTGCTCGAAGTTGTCGGTCTCGTTCGTTAGGCGAATGCCACCGCGAATCGGAACCATCGCCTTCGTCTGGTCGCTGTAACTCGTGCCCGCTTCCAGAAATCCCCAACCTCCCGCAGACTGATAGATCATCGTGTTCGGCATGGCGCGCGCAGCTTCCTCAGCCCACCACCCACACCAGTCCGACATGGACTTCGTGTACCACGAGGCGAAGTCGATACGCTGCCGGCGTGAGACCATCGTGGCCGGAAGCACAATGGGAATCGCCTCGAAGTTGGGCAAGGACGCGTCCCATGCTGCGTTTAGTTTCGTGATGTCTTCGTACTTGCTGCGCATGGTCTCTATGAAGTTGGCACGGCCGTAGGCATCGCCGGCCCACATGCCAATGTGAATGTGCATGCTCTTGCCTTCGATGGGCCAATTCCCGCCCGCGGGATACTGCGATTCGCCGTAATTGCCGCTGGGCCCGAGGCGCACCCCGAGCAGCGTCCCCGTGGGTTCATAATGAGCGCCAAATGCGTGCAACACCCGGGTGACGTGGCGGCTTTGATAAGGACTCCAAATGCTCTGAATGGGGTTCGAAATCCCGTGCTCCAGACAGACGAACCCGACATTCTCGTTGCTCTCAATGAACCATTTGGGTAACGCGTAGGCGGAACCAACAATCAGAAGCGGGAACCACTTCAGATCGTATTCCTGCAAGACCGAAACAAGGGAATCGTAGTAGGAGAAATCGAAGACACCTTCTTTCTCGGGTTCCAGCACGTTCCACCGCACATACATCTCGATCGCGTTGAAGCCGAGGACTCGAGCCAAGGGGGCAAGTTCTCGCACCGCGGCGATGTCGTCATTCGGATTCGGATTCGTGCCCATCACACGGATTCCCGCAGTCGTCACAAGATCCGTTGGCCGTTGCAGCGTGACCATCGGCGCGACCTTTCGAGGCACACGCGCAGCGACCTCATCCCACCGGGCATCCGAGAACGCGGGGAGGATTCGTATCGAGCGGAGAGCCTGAAGTCCCGCGATAGCGAGTTCCACTTCGCCGTCCGGAATGTCTTTTGTAACCAATTCGAAAAAGGCGAGCCGTTGCTGTTTCGTATTCAATCTCGTGTACGAACGCTGACGTTCAATCCCAATCTTGTGACGGCCCACGCGCAACGCAGGCCGGATGAGTCCAGCGCCCCCGTCGTAGAAACCGATTTCCAGGACGGCACTGTCCTGTCCGCGCAACAAGGCCGAGGGAAACGCGATGCGATACGCTCTCGGTTCATAGGGATCCGTCTCTTGCGCGATATTGAGGTAAGTGACACCCTCGACACTCACTGCCTCGCATTCATCCGCGTTCGCCAAAGCACCGGAAAGATCGGCTCGCCCTGCCTCAAAGATCAGCTTCTCCTCGGATTCGTCCGCATATGCAGCCAAACACAAAAGTGATAGCGCACCCACGAAAAGAATCGTTGCAGTGCACTTCATACTCACGGAAATTTCCCTCGTCATTCGTGATTCTCCACGCGTTCATTTCATGCAGGGACCTGATAGGTGAACTACTTCTGATATGCGCTTAATTGCTTCAACAACTCACGTCGCGCTTTGCGGAATTGCTGCACGTCCGTGTTGTATTTGTCAAAGTCCAACACGAAGCTACTCGCCAGAGTCTGCACCGTGTCCTTCTCTTTGATCCGTTTCATGGACCGAGACTGTTCTTCGGCCAGCATACTCAACAACTCATGATCGACGATGCCATCGCGCATGGCTTCCCATCGTATCGAATCCCAGGGTCCGTTCTTCCCCGGATACACAATCCACGGGTCGCCCGCAGGCAGATACGGAGGGCCGCCGTGCGCAACGGTGGTGCTGGTGTATGGACTCTCCGCGCGCCAATGGTTGTAGCCCCAATGCAAGTAGCCGGTTATGCCGTACTTGAAGTTGATCCAATGCAGCAGGCGAGTCTTGATTAACGGTTGCTCAATAAAGCGATTCGCGTATTCACCTTGCGGGTAAACGCACGTGTAGAACCAAACTTCGTCGCCGGCCTTCTGCCTCTCCTGGTAGTGAGCGAAGTCTTGATGCAGGTAGTTGAGTTGCGGCACCCAGATGTCCATGGAACCGACAAGTTCCTTTGTGTGGCATGCATCTATGGTCCGCAACTCGGGAGCATACTTCCGCACCAACGCAGCGATGGCTTTCCAGCTTTCGACGTTGCTGGGAATGGGTTCGTCCGCCAAATGCTGAATGTAGCGGTCGAGCCACCCTTTTTCTTTCAGATGCGCAATTAAGGCGGGGAAATACCATGCGTAAAAGGCGTCCGCTTCCGGACTCGCGGGATCGGCGGACTTCATCACGGCCTTTCCGTCTTGGACGCCCACGATCGTCACCCCGAACTGCGATGACCAATCCCCCACTCGCCCGCCAATGTGTCCACCTTCGATGGTACCCACCAACCCCGCGTCGATGCACACATCGACAAAGCGATCGAATCGAGTCCAGTCGGCTTGCAGCTTTCCGTCTGCACTCGCCGAAAACGTTGCCAGTGACAGCGGTGAGATAAGCGCTACATTGTGGCGGTGCTCGGCCATGTTGCGCGCAAAACGTCCCAAGAGGTTGAAGTACTCGTCGTCATTTCCTTCCAACTTCACGTCCAGGTGCAACGCGTTCACACCGAACCAGTCCGTGACCTTAAGCCGCGTCTTCTCCACGGTCACCGGATATACGCGAATCGCGAGGCGTTCCTTGGCCTTTACCGGCTTCCCGTCGGTAGTCCCATCGACTCGAAGTTCAGCACGATAGACTCCGGGTTTCGCGTCAACCGGAACTTTGACCGTCACCCAGATCGGTTGCACCTGATTTGCGGCTACATCTATCTGCTCCACTTCCAGCAAGGGATCAGGATAATCCGCCGGAGGCATTCTCAGTTCGTCCTTGGGGGGCTTTTGGATGGGCCGATCGACAGGGACATATCCCACAAATCGCGGTGCAATGGCCTTCAGAGGCTCCCCTCCGCCCCTAATACTGAACGGAGTGACTTCTGCTTTGAGGCCGGATATTTCGGAGGCCGACCGTACCACCACTTGCAGACTTACATGTTCGCCGCGTGCGGCTTCCGCGACGATCGTGCCGCCTCGGGCGGGTTCCGCGTCACGGAACACCTTTATTAACGGGTCTACGCTCCAGATTTCCATCTTCTGTGCGTGGGCCATTGGCATTAGCATGGCGATCAGCGCGCCTGCCGCTAGTCGACTTTTCATAGCACCCGCGGTTCCCTTCTGCTTGGCGGCGCCGCCGCCCCCCATCCGTTGCATCATGCAGACTGCGATGCATCATACCGTGCTTATTGGACCGACATCACCTTGCGTACGGCAAAGACATCGCGCGCGATAGACAGCGATCATTCATGTTAAAGATGGTTGAGGTTTGTGAGCAATAAACTCTTAGTGGCATTCCTAGACAACATATGCTAGCGTGAGTATCAGTCTGGGCAGTAAAGGCGCCGGAGCAAAGGGGCCAGATTTGACACTGGAACGGCGAATGCTGGTGACAATTTCCGCCACCTTACTGGTGATGGCGGTTTTCTTGTTTCTTCTGACGAACTTCATCCTTCTAAGAACCTTTTCAGAACTCGAATCGGCAGATGTGCGCGCTCATACCTCGCGCGGCAAGTCCGCCCTTCAAAACGACATCGATTCCATCGGCATGACCGTCGGCGATTGGGCACCCTGGGATGATACGTACCGCTTTGTTTCCGGCAACAATCCGGATTACATCAAGGACAACCTGGGCGACTCTTCCATTGCGAATCTCCGGCTCAACTTCGTCGTATTTGTGGACAATTCCGCTCGGGTCGTTTATTCGAGGGGATTCGACTGGGAAAAAGTAACCGACGCGCCTATCCCCGAGGATCTCTTGGGATCTCTCGATGAGGGCAGCCCACTTCTCCACAAAGACCACCCGGCTGAGACTAAAGGGATCCTTTTGCTCAAGGAGCACATTGCGCTTGTGGCCAGCGCTCCCATTCTAACCAGCGAATTCACCGGGCCCGTGAACGGAACCTTAATCATGGGACGATTCCTCAATGAGGCAGAGATTCGGCGGATTTCAGAACTGGCCCGACTCGACCTCACGTTCAAGCGTGCGGACGCGCGCGATCTCACCGCCTGGGAGAAAGGAGTTTTGGACGCAAAAGGCAGCGACGCCCAGTTCAGGGAAGTGGACTCGAACTTCGCAATCGGAAGTATGGCCATCCACGACATTTACGATAGGCCCGCCATATTGTTGTCCTGCACCCTGGAGCGCAAGGTCTACAATGCAGGGCGCGCCCTCAACATCTCTTTTTTGCTTCTCCTTATGGTACTGGGAGGAGTCTTCACAGGCATTATGTTCCTGGTCATCCGCCAACACACGCTATCGCGCCTTGTACAGGTTGCTGACGGGATTCGGAAAATTGAGTCAAGTGGAGACATCAGGACACGGGTGCCAGTCAAGGGGAAAGACGAGTTGGCGTCGCTCGCTATCGGCATCAACGAAATGCTGGAATCGATTCAACGCTACGAACAAAACCTGCGCGTTAGCGAAGAACGGTACCGCGGCGTTGTCGAAGATCAGACCGAGATCATCTGCCGTTTCTACTTACCGGACACCCAACTCGCCTTCGTGAACGACGCGTGCGCCAAGTTTTTCAGGTTGCCGCGAGAGGCGATGATCGGAAGGCCGTTGCTGCAATTCCTTCCCGAATCCGACCAGCAGAATATGCTTGATCGAATCCAGACCCTGGGACCCCACAATCAAGTTGTCGTGTACGAACAGGCCTTTGTTCGCCCAGACGGTAACATTTGCTGGCTGCACTGGACCGACCGCGCCATTCTCAACGAAAACGGCGAGATTGCCGAGATTCAATCCGTGGGCCGCGACATCACGGATATCAAGCGAGTCGAAGAGGAGCTTCGCCGCCTTTCCATGACCGACGGCCTTACTGGCGCTTACAACCGGCGCTATTTTGTTGCTCGGCTATCCGCGGAGCTTGACAGGGCAATCCGCTACGAGCACCCCCTCTCGGTGGCCATTCTCGACATCGATCACTTCAAGAGCATCAACGATGCACACGGTCATCTGGTTGGAGACCGCGTCATCTGCGCGCTGACCATGGTCGCTCAAGAGCGCATACGAAGAGTCGACGTGTTTGCGCGTTGGGGCGGAGAGGAATTCATCATCCTCTTTCCGGAAACCAATCTGGACGGAGCCTACCAAGCCACGCGTGACCTCTGTTCGCACTTGGCGGGACTTGAGCTGCTCACCGACAATGGACGCATCTCCTTCACGGTCAGCGCGGGAATCGCAGAACACAGCCCGCAATCGCCGTTGACGCTTGACGACCTCATTCGCGACGCGGATACGGCTCTCTACGAAGCCAAGAACTCCGGGCGCAATTGCATCAGGCGGAGCGTGCTCCGCGCGTCCTGAGGCAGACAGACGTCACGTTATCCGCCTTGGACAAAAAAACGCGCCTCCGACGAATCGGAGACGCGTACCAATCGATAGATATCGAGAGCGACTAGCGCTTCGAGAACTGGAACCGCTTGCGAGCGCCAGGACGACCGTACTTTTTGCGTTCGACTTCGCGGGCGTCACGGGTCAACAACCCGGCGCGGCGCAACGGCGAGCGATATTTCTCGTCCACTTCAACAAGCGCGCGCGCAATGCCAAGGCGAATCGCGCCGGCCTGTCCGGCCAAGCCGCCGCCATCGCAGATGACTCGCGCATCGAACTTGTTCACGCTGTCCGTGACTTCAAACGGCTGACGTGCCATCATAACGAGCACTTCGCGCGCCAAGTATTCGGCGACGGGCTTTCCGTTCACCACGATGTTGCCCGTACCCGGCTGAATCCGCACCCGAGCAGACGCCGTTTTGCGCCGGCCAACCGTTACCACTTCATTCATGATCTCTGACCCTCTGTAGTCCAGTAAAACGGCCTAGTAAGCCTGATTTAGAAACTGTGAACCTTGGGACCCTGCGCTGCGTGCGGATGCTCCGCATCGGCATACACACGGATATGTTTCGCGAGCTTCCGGCCAAGGCGATTGTGGGGCAGCATGCCCTTCACCGCAAGAAACATCGCGCGCGTCGGATGCTTGGCAACCAACTCTCCGTACGACACTTCCTTGATACCGCCCGGATAACCCGAGTGCCGGTAGTACATCTTGTCCTGGAATTTGCTTCCCGTGACCTTCGCCTTGGCAGCATTGATAATGATCACGTGGTCGCCACAATCCAAGTACGGCGTGTACTGCGGCTTATGCTTGCCACGAAGCAACTTCGCCGCCTCGGAGGCTACGCGCCCCAGCACCTGCCCCTCGGCGTCGATGATTAGCCAGTTCTT
This sequence comes from Candidatus Hydrogenedentota bacterium, assembly GCA_019695095.1. Taxonomy (NCBI): domain Bacteria; kingdom Pseudomonadati; phylum Candidatus Hydrogenedentota; species Candidatus Hydrogenedentota bacterium. The sequence goes on along the minus strand of JAIBAQ010000056.1, from coordinate 962 downwards.
CTTAACTTCCCCCTCGCGGGGAACATACGTCGACACGTTCGATTCCTCCCGAATCTGCTCTTTGCTTAGGCAGACTCCAAGCGCTTTTCACATCACAAGACGCAAAAGCGTACCAAACGCCCACACCAATGTCAAGTTCATGTCCCACCTTGGTTTTGGCCTTGGTTCCGGGCCGGATTTTGTATCCGCGGCAGACTGCTGTCCATTCCTGCATTTTTGGATTCCGTGCGTGGTCTCGCTAAACTTGCCGCGACGTTCAGGGCCTGCGCACGGAAGTGCTGCGTGTTTGCGCCCTGATTCAGGGAGAATCCAATGGAAGCCGCCCTTTTCGAGATTGGCATTATTTTCATTCTTATCCTCGCAAACGGCGCATTCGCAATGTCCGAGATTGCGGTCGTATCCTCGCGTAAATCCTTGCTGCAAAAATGGGCCGACGACGGCGACAAGCGTGCGTCTGCCGCGCTGGACCTTGCAAACTCCCCCAGCCGGTTCCTGGCCACGGTCCAGGTCGGGATAACGCTCATTGGCGTGTGCGCGGGCGCATTTGGCGGAGCAACGCTCTCCGAAGAAATTGCCGTAGCCCTTAATCAGGTGCCCGCTCTCGCCCCCTACAGCGAGGGAATAGCACTGGGCATCGTCGTCCTCGCCATAAGCTATTGCTCGTTAATTCTGGGCGAACTTGTTCCCAAACGCCTCGCCCTCACAAAACCCGAGACGATCGCGTCTGTCATGGCGCGACCCATGAATCTCCTTTCGCGAGTCACCTCTCCGGTCGTGCGAGTCATCAGCGCGTCCACCGACGGTGTCATCCGGCTTCTGGGGAATCCCGCCTCCGCCGACCACCAAATCACGCCAGAGGAGATCTCGTTGCTTCTTGAGCAGGGCGCCCGGAGCGGCATCATAGAAACGCTCGAGCGCGACATGGTCGAAAGCGTCCTTCAACTGGATGAACGGCGCATCTC
>JAIBAQ010000055.1 GCA_019695095.1 Candidatus Hydrogenedentota bacterium | reverse complement strand
CGGGCGACAACATTCGCATCACGGCGGAACTGATTACGCCGATCGCCATGAACGAGAACCTGCGCTTCGCGGTACGCGAAGGCGGCCGTACGGTCGGCGCGGGCGTCGTCACGAAAATCATCGAATAGTACGTGCGGCGTCCAGATTGAAATTGAATCCGTAGGTTGGTAGGATTGTACGGCTTTCCGGTACTTGTCGCATTCGGCAGCCATTTGGCCAATCCACCCGCGCAGCTACCTTGACAGGGAGTATTCTGTTTGGGGCCGGTTGTGTGTGGGTGTGGAACGATAGAGCAAGCCAGCGGAAAGTGTGTCAGTTCGCCATCCTGTTTTGTGGAGTGTCTTTTCCGCAGGGCTGTAGCTCAATTGGCTAGAGCAGGGGCCTCCAAAGCCCAAGGTTGGGGGTTCGAGTCCCTCCAGCCCTGCCATTCATAGTTTGCAACCGCTGCACAGTGCAGCCCCTAGACGCGTGTAAGAAGGAGTCCCATGGCTAAACAGATTGCCGCCGTGGCTAAGCCGAGTTTGGTGACGCGTGTCCGCGAGTTCTATCAGGAAGTGGTGACGGAGTTGGGCAAAGTGGCGTGGCCGACGAAGGCCGAGCTGAAGTCCAACACGACGATCGTGCTTTGCACCCTGATTCTCCTTGGGGTGGTTGTAGGAATATACGATTTTGTGTTCCTGAAATTTATCCAACTCTTGATCTGGCTGGTTTAGGGAGTCGCATGGTGACGAGCGAAGAAATGGCCGGCGAGAACGCCGAACCGGAGGTCGCGGAAGCGGCGGAAGGCGGCGAAGAAAGCGAGAAGGCGCCCGTCGTTAAGGACGATGGAATCAAGCGCCGTTGGTATGCCGTGCATGCGTATTCGGGCCAGGAGGCGAACGTCAAGAAGAATCTCCTGATCCATGCGGAGCAAGGCGGCCTGAAAGACCTTATAGGCGACATTTTAGTGCCGATGGAAGAGGTTGCGGAAATCAAGTCCGGCGAGAAGAAGATCTCGCGCCGCAAGTTCTTCCCGGGATACGTATTGGTGCAGTTGCCGGTGCATCCGGAGCGCAATCCCGAATTGTGGCATATGATCAAAGAGACGCCGGGTGTCAGCGGATTCATCGGTTCGCGGACACAGCCGACGCCGCTGGACGACGGTGAAGTTCAGGCAATCATCGAAGAGATCCGCGGTGAGCGCGAGCGTCCGAAGCCGAAAGTGAAATTCGAGTCGAGCGAGCGCGTCAAGATTATTGATGGGCCGTTCTCGAATTTCATGGGCAATATCGCGGACATCAACCATGAGCGCGGTACGTTGAAGGTGATGGTAGAGATTTTCGAGCGGCTTACGAGTGTCGAAGTCGAGTTTTGGCAAGTAGAGAAGATGTAGCGGAACGGGCCGTCACAGGCCGCATCCCGTAGAGGTGCACGGAGCAAAGTCATGGGCAAGCCAGCAAAAGGTAAAGGCAGGAATTTAGTTGCGCAGGTGAAGCTGCAGTGTCCTGCCGGAAGTGCTACGCCCGCGCCGCCAGTTGGGCCGGCGTTGGGCCAACACGGCGTGCAGATTATGGAATTCTGCAAGCAGTTCAACGATCGGACGAAGGATCAGCAGGGGTTGATCATTCCGGTCGTTATCAGCGTGTTCGAAGATCGTTCGTTCACGTTCATCACGAAGAGCCCGCCCGCGGCCGTGCTTCTGAAGCGCGCCGCCAAGCTTGCGAAGGCGTCCGGCGAACCCAACAAGAACAAGGTTGGGACCGTGACAAAGGCGCAAGTGAAAGAAATTGCGGAGCTGAAGAAGGAAGATTTGAACGCGGCGAGTGTCGAAGCGGCCATGCGCATGGTCATGGGCACGGCGCGCAGCATGGGCATTACCGTAGAGGCGTAATCTCTGCGGTTGACGTAACGCAATTGAATGTGGGAGGGCCAAAAGCCCGTTCGCACCACAGGAGGATTGAGACGATGGCGAAGCAAAGCAAGCGGGTGACCGCCCTCAAGAGCAAGCTCGGCGAAAAGACGACCTACACCTTGGCCGAGGCGGCTGCAGGCATGAAAGAATGTGCCACGGCTAAGTTCGACGAAACGGTCGAACTGGCCTTTTTCCTGGGAGTCGACCCCCGTCACGCCGATCAAATGGTGCGCGGTACAGTCTCCTTGCCCCACGGTACCGGCAAACCGGTCCGCGTGGTCGTATTCTGCAAGCAAGCCGAGCAACAGAAAGCCGCGTTGGACGCGGGCGCGCAGGAAGCGGGTGCGGAAGACCTCGTCGCCAAAGTGCAAGGCGGCTGGACGGATTTCGACGTCGCGGTGGCCGCTCCGGACATGATGGGCGACGTCGGTAAGCTCGGTAAGATTCTGGGTCCGCGCGGTTTGATGCCCAGCCCGAAGGCCGGCACGGTAACCCCGAAAGTCGGCGACGCCGTCAAGGAAATCAAGAAGGGTAAGATCGACTTCCGCGTCGACAAGAACGCGAACATGCATATCCCCGTCGGCAAGGCATCGTTCACCGCGCAACAGGTGGAAGAAAATGCCTCGGCGGTAATTCAAGCGGTACTGAAGGCAAAGCCGTCTGCGTGCAAAGGGCAGTATCTGAAGTCTTGCACGATGAGCAGCACAATGGGGCCCGGTTTCCGTTTGGATGCGGCCTCGTTGGCGTCGTCCATGAAGGGCGCCTAGTCAGGGCCCTCCTAAACAGCACAATTCCCGGTAGGCCGCGTCCCAGCACAGGGGTGAGATGCGCAATTCCAGGGTAACAGTGGAGCGTAGCAACGCATGAGCAGGCGAATTCTATTCACGTCGGAATCGGTAACCGAAGGGCATCCCGATAAGGTAGCCGATGCCGTTTCTGACGCCGTGTTGGATGCCATGATCGAGCAGGATCCCATGAGCCGCGTGGCCTGCGAAACGCTGGTCAACACCGGTCTGTGCGTGGTTGCTGGCGAAATCACTTCGAAGGCAGTCGTGGACATTCCCGCGGTTGTCCGTCAGGCAATTGTGGACATCGGGTATGTCGGCGGTGACTCGCAATTCGACGGCCACACGTGCGCGGTGCTGGTGAACTTGGACAAGCAGTCTCCCGATATCGCCATGGGCGTCAATGAGACGGACACGCACGAGCAGGGGGCCGGCGACCAGGGCATGATGTTTGGCTATGCCTCGAACGAGACGCCGGAACTGATGCCGTTGCCTATTTCGCTGGCGCACAAGCTTGGACGCCGTATGTCCGAACTGCGCCGCAGCAAGGCCTTGCCGTGGTTGCAGCCGGATGGCAAGACTCAGGTGACCATCGAGTATGTCGACGACAAACCTGTCCGCGTCGATACCATCGTCATCTCGAACCAGCACTCCGCGAGCGTCACGCAGGAAGAAATCCGCAAGCAACTGATCGAACAGGTCATCAATCCTATCGTTCCGAAGAATCTCGTGAACGGCGAAGTGAAATACCACATCAATCCAACCGGCCGTTTTGTAGTCGGTGGTCCCGTCGGCGATAGTGGGCTTACAGGCCGCAAGATTATTGTTGATACCTATGGCGGCATGGGTCGTCATGGCGGCGGTGCGTTCAGCGGCAAGGATCCGTCCAAGGTAGATCGCTCTGCGGCTTACATGGCGCGTTATATTGCAAAGAACGTCGTGGCGGCGGGCATCGCCGACCGGTGCGAGGTTCAGCTTGCGTATGCCATCGGCGTGGCTCAACCGGTGTCGATCAACGTAACGTCGTTTGGTACCGGTAAGATCGACGACGAAAAGATCGGAAAGATTCTTCTGGAGCATTTCGACTGCCGTCCGGCCAGCATCATCAAGACGCTTGACCTTCGCAAACCCATCTTTCGCAAGACCGTCGCGTACGGACACTTCGGGCGGGAAGACCAAGGGTTCCGTTGGGAAGAGACCGATCAGGCCGATGCGCTTCGCAAGAAGGCGGGCCTCTAGTCCGGAAGCAGTCTTAAAGGGGTAGACCCGCGTGACGCCAGAATCCATGATGGGGGGCTAGTCGCGTGGGCGGTGGGCACTGCCGCAACCGGCAGGTGAATACGAGGGAGAAAACGAACGATGAGCTGTTTTCTGACGGCTCGAGACATGAACGACGACGGGCGCTCCGATTCGCAGAAGCCGTGGCTTGTCATCTGCAAAGACAACGCGCGCCTTCTACTGCGGCCCAGTCAGCCCATCACCATGCCGTTGCTGAACGCGTACAACTAGAATTGTAGATCACCTGATGCCCCGGGCTGTTGCGCTGCAATCGCCCGGGGCCGTTGTTTTATCTGGGAAAAGTAACGAATTTCGAAAATGACCGGTTGCGAGGAGCCGAGGGGAAGTTCGGAAACTGAATGGAGAATCCGCCCGGGAAAGTCTGTATTTTTGCCCCGGTTTTCGCACCGTGTTATACTCGTGCTTGTAGGTGGGAATCGAGTCATTTTGCGGAAGGGTTGAGTAATGGAACTAGATGTTGTGTCGCTGGGCTTATCCTGCGCGGATGTAATGGTGCGCCCGGTTGACGCGTTTCCGGAGCGGGGAAAGTTATCGCTTGTGCCCAACCTCGAAATCCACCTGGGGGGACTGGCGGGAGTCACCGCAACGGTACTTTCGCGGCTGGGGGTGCGCACGGCGTTTGTTGGAAAGCTCGGCGAAGACGGTTTTGGCGATTACATCCTCGGAGACCTTCAGCGGCACGGGGTGTGCACCGATAAAGTCCTTCGCACTTCTGAGGCGGGCACTCCCGCGACGGTTGTGCTAATCAGCAAAGACGGTGAGCGGACATTCCTGCATCATCCTGGATGCAGCGCGCTCTTGACCGAAGACGACGTCGATTTTGATTTTGTGCGGCAAGGCAGGCACCTGCATTGGGGTGGTCCCGCCGTCACTGCCGGGCTGGATGGAGAGCCGATTGGCCGGATTTTGAAGCGAGCCAAGGGATTGGGCTTGACGACATCCATGGATACATGCTACGACGGGCAAGGCAAGTGGTATGCCCGGATTGAATATGCCCTGCCGCATTTGGATATAGTCATGTCGAGCCTGGAAGAGGCGCGTATGTATACCGGTGCGCAGACACCGGAGGCCATAGCCGATTTCTATCTGGAGCATGGAGCGAAGATTGCGCTAATCAAGCTTGGAGGCGATGGCGTGTTTGTGAAGGATTCGCTGGAGTCGTTTCAATTGCCGGCGCATCAGGTGAACGTTGTGGATACCACCGGGGCGGGTGATGCCGCCTGCGGCGGTTTTTTGTATGGGTTTTTGCAGGGGTGGGGTTTGCAGCAGTGCGCGAGGCTGGCGAATGCAGTCGGAGGCCTGACCGTTCAAGCAATGGGCGGGGCCGAAGGTGTTCATTCGCTGGATAAGACCCTTGCGTTCATGGAATCGGGGCCGTTGGCCACGGAAAGGGTATAGATGACACGGTTGCGGATGGCCATTGCAGGCGCGGTAGCCGCGTGCATGTTGGTTGGATACGCGGCGGCCCAAGAAGCCTTTACTCCTCATCCAGCTGAAGCCGTCTTACGCGGCGCGGCGTTGGGCGACGGCCTACTCTACGTTTCCGCTCACGACACGAATGAAGTGCTCAAAATCGATCTGTCGACGGGCGATGTCGCGGCGCGTGCGACCGTACAAGAAGGACCCACGAGCGTAGCCCTATCCGCCGATGGCAAGGTGCTCGCCTGTGTCAACCGTGTGGCGAACTCCGTCTCGTTGATTCACACGGATTCCATGGAGACGTATGCCACGGTATCCGAAACGCAGGGTGCTTCAGACATTACCGCGCTTCCAGGCGGCGGCTTTGCGGTAGCCAACAGTTTCGGCGACTCGGTCACCTTGATCGATGCGTCATCGCCGGACAAGTCCATCACGCTGACCGGGGTCAGCAGCGTTCCCAGCGGCGTGGCTGCGTCGGAAACATATTTGGGCGTGGCAACGCGTAATCCATCGGCATTGCTGTTGTATTCGGGGGGTGCTCAGACACCCGGAGCCATCGTCAGCGTGCCCGAAGGCGCATCCACCGTGTATGCGTTAAGCGGCGATCGTTTTGTGGTGGGATCGAAAGGCCACGTTTCGCTCATCGACGCCAAGGCCGCGAAAGTCGTAGACGACGTGACGTTGTCCGTGTATGACATGGCGGTCGATGGAAAGAAAGTCTATGTAATGACCGACGGCGCTGTTGCGGTTTTTGATGATACCTTGGCCCCCCAGCAGAAGATGTCGGTATCTGTCGAAGGCCGGATCGTCGCCGCTCGCGACGGTGTTGTTGTGGTTCTCGCGCCCAAGAATCGCCAGTGGTTGACCAGCGGCGTAGCCGCGGTGGTGAAGGTGGCGGCGGCGCCCGCCCCGGCTGAGACGGCCGCACCTGCCGCGGCACCAGCAGCGGCGCCTGCCGAAACGCCGGAGCCCGCAGAGAAACCCGCCCCTGCCGCAGAAGGCAACAAAGGTGCAATTGCGCCGGCCACCGAGAAGAAGGCTGAGGAAAAGCCCGCTGAAGCGCCAGTCAAAGCAGAGGATGCCAAGCCAGCGGAAGAGCCTGTGAAAGTGGCTGAAGCTGCTCCAGCGCCCGCTCCCGTCGAAGAACCCAAGAAGGCAGAAGAGAAGGCCGCGGCACCGGCGTCCAGCGAATCGAAATCGGCGGCGCCCAAAGAGCGAAAGAGTCGCATAACGCCTCAGCCTGCACCAGAACAGCCGCAGGAACAGGGCAAGAGCTTTAGCCGGAAGCCAAGTCCTTCCCAGCTTGACCAAGGTTCGCAAGGCAAGACCTTTGGCCAGGCGGTGACCGACGGGATCAACCTGGGAACCTCTGCGGGAGGTTTTGAGCCGCCAGATTGGACGCAACCGTGGAAAGACATTCAGGCTGGCAAGGTTGATGCCATCGACAATGGAACGAAGATCGTCGCGGACGGAGATGTTCGGCTGACGCTGGACACCGTGCAGTTCGCGGCCGACCACTTGTTCTACGATAAATTGACCGGCGAATTGCACGTCTATGGAAATGTAGAAGTCGTTCAAGGGCAGAGCTCCGCATACGCCGACGACATCCGGTACGTGATTCCAGTGAACAAGAAACTGGAAGTTCCTCCACCTCTAGCGCCAGCCGGAGAAGATACGGAGCAGGGTCTTGCCCGTAAGATGCTGTCGTTAGGTAGCCTCGACGCGCAGAACATCGAGATCAACGAGCCCACGCGCCAACTGAAAGCCGACCACATTGTCTACGACTTCACCACCAATAGCGGCGTTGCCACCGGTGTGGAAGGTCATGCAGGCCAAGTGAGGTTTGGTGGCGAGAAACTTACGATCTTGAGCCAAGACGCCATGGAAGGTGAAAACCTCTGGCTGACCACGTGTGACTGCGACCATGAGTACTACAAAGTCCGTCTCAAGAAGGCGAGCTTTGGCAAGAACGATGAAATCACCGGCACCGGCGCGAACCTCCAGATTGGCAGCGTTCGTACGCCCATTTATTGGCCGCGCTGGTCCTTCTCGGGGGGTGATGCGCCAACCGTAGGATTCGATTTTGACAGTGGCCGCAAGGCGCAACTGGGATACTACGTAAACGTTGGCCAGCAATTCGCCGTGACGACAGACCTGAAGCTCGGTCTGCGCCTCATGCCGACCGAGAAGCAGGGAATCGGCGTTGGCATTGATGGCAGCTACGACTACATGGAGACACCCGCCTCCCCGCTCTATCGAGGGAAGGGCGAATTCCATACCCTGTACACGACCAAGGATCGCGGCTACACCGAATGGTATCACCGCCAAGAGTTGACGCCTGACACGGTGCTCCTCCTTCAATTGGAGCAGTGGTATGACCGCGACTTCTACAAAGACTTCTTCTATGAGCGGTACAAGGACCGGAGCGATCCACGAACCTTCGCCAACGTGACGTATACGCAGCCAACGTACATCGCGACTGCGACCGTGCGTCCGCGCACAAACGGCTTCACGACGGAAACGGAGCGCCTTCCGGAAGGATCGTTCCATGTTCTGGAGCGTGAGATCGCCGATCGTCTGTACCTGACTTTCGACACCATCGACGGATACAACAATCGAGAGCCTTACGACGAAAACGCCTTCCGTTCCATTAATGTGGCGCGTCTGAGCTACGACCTGGAGTTGGTGGATCATCTCAACGTCACTCCGTTCCTGGAACTTGAAGGGTCGTGGTACTCCAAGACGCGTGACGATGGCGGTTCTGATTCCCGATTTACGTCGACTGCGGGTGTGACGCTCCAAACGCGCTTCCAGAAGAACTACCCGGGGCGTTGGGGATTCTCCGAGTTCAAACACTTGATTGTCCCATCGATGACCTATAGCTACAGTCCCGAATCGACTATGAGTATCGAAGAGACTCCCAAGTTCGACGCGTATGACCGCGTGTTCGGCCGCAGTCGTCTTGAGAGCAAGATCGACAACATAATCCTCGGCCGTGATGCGGAGACGCAGGAATCCTGGCAAGTGGCTCGACTGTCTGTCTATCAAGGCACGGACTTCTGGAACGAAATCTCCAGAAGCAGTGACTACGAGATGGAGTTGGAGATCAGGCCCAGGCCGTGGTGGGGCTTCATGGCCGTTGGCGAGTCGCACACAGTGAATGACGACATCGATTTCAAGCTGGATGAGCCTTTCGTCGTACAGCGTACCGTCATTCAACTCTACGAACGGCTGACGGACCGGCGCGCGAATCCCGAAGCGGTCGATCGGTACAACGCATCCTACGGCGATTACGAGCGTGTGCTCGCGTATTTCTACTACGACGATCGTCCCTTCAGCGGGCGATTCAATGGAAGAGTCGGGTTCGCGTATACGCAAACCCAGGATGAAGTGTTCAACCGCGAAGTCCTGTACGGCGCAGGTTATAAGCTGAACGAAAAATGGTCGCTCGGGTTTGAACACGTGTTCGACCTAGAGAAAGGCGACTTGAGCCGCCAGAAGTACGAAGTGCGCCGTGTGATGCAATGCGTCGAAGGGGCGTTCCAATTCAACGAGCGCGAATCCGGCTGGGATGTCGGCGTCGAGTTGAGCGTAACGGCCTTCCCCGGCACACGGTTGAAATTCTAAGGTAGTTGTCGCTGCGGCCGCTTCGGCGGCCGCGGCATTTTCAAAGGTGCCTCATGCACGTACCGCTGCACGCAACGGTAGACGGAGTGCTTCCGGAAATCGTTGCGCTTCGCCACGAACTTCATCAGCATCCCGAGATTCGCTTTGAGGAACGCTGGACGTCTGACCGCGTGGCGCGATTCTTGGACGAAGCGGGCGTTCCCTACGAACGTGGCTATGCCAAAGGAACGGGAATTGTCGCGACGCTTCGCGGCGGCGAGGGCCGCACGGTGTTGCTCCGCGCGGATATGGACGCGCTGGAAATCCAGGAAGAAACTGGCCTTCCCTACGCCTCGACGATACCCAATCGCATGCACGCGTGCGGGCACGATGGTCATACCGCATGCCTTTGCGGCGTTGCGAAGACTCTCGCGCAACATCGCGATTCCATCCGTGGCACAGTCAAATTCGTATTTCAGCCTGCGGAAGAAGAAGCGGCGGGCGGTCGATTCATTGTCGAAGAAGGCGTGCTCGATGACGTCGATGCGTCGTTTGCATTGCACGGTTGGCCGACGATTCCCGCAGGCCGCATCGGACTTCGTTCCGGGTGGACCATGGCTGGAGCGGACATTTTCAAGATCACGGTGAAGGGCAAAGCGTGCCACGGGGCCGATCCTGGGGCGGGTGTTGATCCCATCGTCGTGGCGGCCCACATAACGACGGCTCTCCAGTCAGTCATCAGCCGTGAACTCAACCCCTGGGATACCGGTGTCGTGACCGTCGCGAAGATCCATGCGGGCAGCGCGACGAACATCATTCCCGCCAGCGCTGTGCTGGAAGGCACGTTCCGCAGCCTAACATCCGAAGTTCGAGACACCATCGAACGCGCAATTCGGCGAATCGCGGAGAAGACAGCGGAGGCGCACCGCGCGGAAGCGGAAGTGTATGTGTCGGAGACGCGCTATCCACCCCTGTACAACAATGAAGCGACTACGGCGTTTGTGCGCGAGATCGCGGAATCGGTGCTTGGAAGGGAGGGTGTGATCGATTTGCCATACCCGTACATGGGGGCCGAGGACTTTGCGTTCTATTTGCAGAAGACTCCCGGTACTTTCATTTGGCTCGGCGTGAATCCCAATCCCGCGGAACCTTATCCCTCGCTGCACAATCCCCGATACAACTTCAGCGATGAGGCCATCGCACCCGCGGTACGGTTAATGTCGAACATTGCCCTTCGCTATCTGGATAGCCCGCCAGCTTGACGCGTGTCCGCCTGGTCCGGCGAAATATCGAAGCAACGAAACGTTGGTGCGCCGTTGGGGCGCAAACCCTCGCGGAGAGAAGCGTTATATGTGCGACACCATAGCCATCGTCAAGAAAGACAGAGTCTTCTTCGCAAAGAACTCAGACCGCGACCCCAATGAAGCCCAAGTTCTCGATTGGCAGCCGCGGCGTTCCTATGACAGAGGAGCCCGCATAAAGTGTACTCACATCGAAATACCTCAGGCAGATGAGACACACGCGGTGGTGCTGAGCCGGCCTTTTTGGACTTGGGGCGCGGAGATGGGGGTGAACGAACATCACGTGGCCATCGGAAACGAGGCAGTCTTTACCAAGCAACCGTATGCAAAGAGTGGATTGACCGGAATGGACCTCGTCCGGTTGGCCCTGGAACGAAGCAATAGCGCGGAACGCGCGTGCGAGGTGATCGTCCAATTACTTCGAGACCACGGTCAAGGCGGCGGTTGCGGATTGGAGAAGCCCGGATTTACCTACCACAACAGTTTCATGGTGGCAGACCCGTCGGCTGCATTTGTGCTCGAAACGGCGGGACGTGAATACGCGATCGAGAAGGTACAGGGTCTGCGCGCAATCTCCAATATTCTGACCATTCCCGAATTTGCCGCCAAACACGCCGACGGATTGCGCGCTCGACTCTCGCGGGGGGGAGTGCGCTGTCACCGGATGATCGCCTTGGGGGGACGCACACTTGGCCCTCTGCATTTATTTGCCGCGCTCCGCGACCACGGTTTTCGCCAGACCACCCCTGCGTATTCCCGAATGCATGGGACCATGCAAAGCATCTGCATGCACGGCGGTGGCATGCTCTACACCGCGCAGACGACCGCCTCGTGGGTATCCGAGCTTAGCAAGGCCGGTTCCTCTCACTGGGTCACGGCCACTGCAGCGCCGTGCACTTCTCTGTTCAAACCGGTCAAGGTTGGGGATCCAATGGATTTGGGCAATCCCACTGAAAAGGCCGACGATTCACTGTGGTGGCGACACGAGCGGTTTCACCGGGCCGTTATTCGCAACCCCGAGGCATTGCGAGATCTTTACATCCCCGAACGAAACGCCATCGAGGCGGGTTGGATTGAGAATCCCCCCGAGCCAAGAGAGGCGTTTGCTGTCGGCGATGCCCTGTTGGAAAAGTGGACGCTGGCGACACGGAGCCAAGCGGTACCCGACAGGCGCCCGTCGTGGGTGCAAAAATACTGGGCCAAGCGGTCTGCCATGGCCGGACTTCATTCCTAAGCCATCCCCTAGATTGGCCTCTCAGATGTGTTAGCCTTCGTGTGGCGTGCCACTCGAATTGGCGTGGACGTCCAAACGTCAGCCGAAGTGAGGTTTATTCTTGACCAGATGAGCCGAAGTTCACATTCGCGCCATGTTTTCTCTTGCTATTCGTCATAGAATTCTGCATCATAAACCGGTAGGGTTCTGGAAGATCTAAAGCAGTGCGATTGCAAGGCGCGCTGACCGTCTGCGGTGTGTCCATGAGGCTAAGCCTTACGTGCCGCTTTCCAAAGCGTGCCACAGTCCGCTGCAAAGCTGGAGGATGTGTGGCCATGAACTTGATTTCTATGAACCATGCAGGAAGGGCGAAGCGCATCGCGGCACTTTCCGCGATAGCAGTCGTTTCTATCCTACTTGCGGTGACAGGCATAGGCTGTCCACCGGGAAAAGACTCTCCGCCAAGTGTACTTCTGCGCAACGTGGATCTGGCTGTCGGGGATTGGGGCCTTGGCGAAGTCTCTGACAAAGCCGGCGCTGAAGAGGGGTTCCAATTCGCACAGATTCTCCTGTATTTCAACGTGCTCACGAAGGGGAGTCTGCAGGATCCGAGCGTGGTGTTTAGTGGCGATGACAATCCCTTGATTCAAGCACCCACCAGTATTCAGTTGACGGGTGACTACACCGGAAACGACCTGTATGTCGCGGACGATGGCAGTGACACCGTTCAGATCTGGAGGGACTATCGCGATCTCGTCGATGATGCCAAGGGCCAAGTTTCCACGCCTGCGGATGTCGTGCTGGATTGCGATTCGTCTTTTGTTGACGATCCGTTCGAGATCTTGAACGTTGACAATCGTCTGTACGTCTCCAACGGCGGTGGCGAGTGTCTTAATCCAACCAAAGGCCCAGGCATAGGTTCAGAGGGAGTGCTTGTCTTCGACAACGCCGGTGCCTTGGTGGAAAGCGGACCATTGGAACCCACGTTGCTCTTAAACCTCCCGTCGCCGAGAGGCATTGCAGTTGTAGGCGACAACCTCTACGTGTGTAGCGCGGGAACGAACTCCAACTTCCCCTTCTCAGCCACGTCCACCGATTGCGCCGTGTACGTGTATGAAGACATTCCTGGGCGCATTGAGACGGTGAACGGCGGCACAAAAGGCACCGATCCACTAGAGCCATCCGTGGTACTCGCCGGTCCGTCCTTCCTGAATCTGCCAAGCGGGGAATACCCCTACCGCTGCGATGTGTGGGGGAACCGGCTCTTTGTGCTTGGTTACTTCGGCCTTTATGTGTTTGACAACGCCGACAACTTGGTCGACTTCCAGGAACCGTCTGCGGTAATTGCATATACGACCGGAACCGTTGGGTATTTGGGCGACCTAAAGATGGTTGGCAATACGCTGTACGTCGGAGATGGGTACTTCCCCTATCCGAACGGCGGCTTCTTTAAGTCCTTGAATCAGCCGTCCAACGCGCTCAAAGCCGAATGGCCCGGTTTAACTGCGTTCCGCCCGGGTCTCGAAATCGAGTCGGGCCAAAACGCGCTCCTGGCTTTCGACACGATCAACTCGCAAATCTCTGAAGTTACTGCGATGGCGAATGAGAAGGATGTGCTCTTCGTCGCGAGCGGACTTGGAGAGTGCTGCGGAATACCGTCGGGTGATGTCCACATTTTCTACGACGCCGATACACTTTCCATCGTGCGGCCCGCGGATTTTGTTCTGCCGGCGTACAAGGACTTTGCTACCGCAGTGGCAATCGATTCGAACGACTACTTCAGTCCGACACCTGTTCCGTGACGGTTGGACTGATTCATCCATGAATGAAGGAGCTTGTGTTATGAACAGGGAACACATCAAGAGAGGAAGACCAATGGTAGGGTGGCGTATAGCGGCGCTCGCGCTTGTAGCGGTAGCGCTCGGCGTAGCAGGAATCGGATGTCCGGCGGGAAAGGACTCGCCGCCCTCCATTCTTCTGAGAAACGTGGACTTGGCCGTGGGCGATCTGGCACTGCAGTCCGTTGGCAAGGAGCTCGACGCCGACAGTTCCAAGGTACTGCTGTATTTCAACGTGCTCACCGAAGGGAGCAAACAGGACCCTGACGTGATTCTGTCGAGCGAGAACCTCGACTTCATGGAGGCTCCCAATAGCATCCAGTTGACTGGGGACTTCACGGGAAACGACTTGTACGTCTCCGATTACTTCACAGATGTCGTGGCGATATGGCGCGATTACCGCGATCTGAATGCCAAAGGGTTTAGTTCTCCGCAACCCGATGTGTTGATAGAAGAAGAAGTATGCGATCCCTTTGAGATTCTGGTAGTCGACAATCGTTTGTATGTCTCAAATACGTATGGCGATTGTTTTGAACAAGGCGGAAAGCAGCCTGTGGACGGTTACGTGTCAGTCTACGATAATGCCGGCGCCATCGTCGAAGGCGGGGGCGATCTCCCGACTATCATGTTCGACGTTCCCCATGCTCAGGGTATCGCGGTAGTGAACGACACGCTGTATGTAGCCGCCTACAGTTTCTGCTGCGGATTCGACACCGGTTCAGTGTATGTGTTCGACAATATGACGCAACGGCTCGCCGACGTTCAGCTCCCTCCCAAAGGCGGCGACCCTTATGCGCCGTCCGCAGTCCTGAGCGACGATTCGTTCCTCAATCTGCCTGACTTGAGCCCGGTTCGCGTCGATGTGTTCGGCAATCGCCTCTATGTCACCACTAACGAAGGTATTCTCTTCGTATTCGACAATGCCGATTCACTGATTGACGGCCAAGCCCCGTCGGCTGTGATCGCGCCTACTACGGGCACCGTGGGATATGCGGGCGATATGAAGATGCTCGACAATACCTTGTACGTCGCCAACGATGGCGGTTTAGACAAGGCATACGATATTGGCATGACGGCATTCCGTCCTGGGTTGGCAATTCAGTCGGGCCAAAACGCGCTGGTATCTTTTAGTGTGTCGAATTCCCAGATCCCGTGGGTATCCGGATTCGCCGCGGAGCGCGACGTCCTGTTTGCGGCAACCGGAGGGTTCGATTGCTGCAATTACATGGGCGATGTTCACATCTTCTACGATGCGGACACACTATCGATTCCGCGTCCGGCCGATTTCGTGCTGCCGGCGCTGAAGGATTTCGTGAATCCGATTAGCATCGACACAAACGATTTCGTGACCTCCGAGCCGACACCTTAAGGATGGGTGTGGACGGGGCAATTGTGAAGCATACTGCGCGTGGACGCGTAAGCTCCGCGGCAGAAGGAATATCGAAACGTAGGTTTCGAGAAGGAGCGGACGAAATGAATGGGAAGCCCACACTACTCGAGAGAATGCGTTGGGGCGGAATAACCTCCCTAACGCTAGCCGCGGCTGCCACGGTCGTTTTCATTGCGGTCGGGTGTCCCCCAGGGACTGACTCGCCGCCGAGTATCGTATTCAGAAACGTCGATTTGGCCGTTGGGGATATCGGGCTCGAGCTATTCAAGAAAGGTCTCGACACTCCCGCGCCACCCCAGATTCTCGTGTACAACAATGTGCTCACGGAAGGAAGTCTGCAAGACCCGGATTTGGTCTTTAGCGGCGTCGACCTGCCGTTTATCGAGTACCCCATTAGTCTTCAACTGACGGGCGACTTTACCGGCAACGACCTGTATTCGGCCGATTACGGCAGCAGCACGGTTGCGATCTGGCGCGACTATCGCGTTTTGGCGTCTGCGGCCAAGGGAAGCAGCTCCATTCCGCCCGATGTGCTCTTGGATTCAGAGACCAGCGGAATCTGCCGCCCAATTGAAATTCTGAACGTGGATAACCGGCTGTATGTGTCAAACTCGTCCGGCGAATGCGGGTTCCAGAATGAGGATAAGCAGTTCATCGGCGGATATGTTGAGGTGTTCGACAATGCGGGTGCGATTGTGCCCGGCGGCGGCGATACGCCAACCATCGAGTTTGATGTGCCCGGAGCGGCAGGTATCGAAGTCGAGAAGAACACGCTCTACGTGGCGTCAAGCGGCTTTTTATTTAAGGGTGGCAATCCGTTCACGGGCGCTGTATTCGTGTTTGAGGACATCCCTCAGCGTATAGCCGACCTCCAGACGATTATTAAGGGAGGCAATCCTTTTGAGCCGTCGGTGGTTCTGTACGGCGACTCCTTCCTCAATATCGATGATGTGAGGCCGTGGCGCGTCGATGTGTTCGAGAATCGACTTTATGTGACGACCGTCGCGGGCATCATGTTCGTGTTCGATAATGCGGACAGCCTCGTGGAAGGACAAGTCCCCAGTGCGGTCATCAGCCGCACAACCGGAAATATTGGCGAGCAGGGTGACATGAAACTGCTCGGCGACACGCTTTACGTCGGCGCTACCTATGAGTACATTGGCCAGAAGAAAAGTGTGGAAGACGGCTTGGGCATGACGGCATTCCGTCCCGGTAAAGAAATCGTAACGGGTCAGAACGCGGCGATGTCTTTCGATGACACCAATTCGCAGATCGGACGCGCGACCTGTCTCTCCAATGAGAAGGATGTGCTGTTCGTGGCAAGTGGTGGTCCTTCGTGCTGCTCGGATTACGGAGATGTCCACATCTTCTACGATGCCGACACCTTGACCGTGCCGAGGCCGGCGGATTTCGTACTGCCCTCGCTGAAGGATTTCGTAAACCCCGTAAGCATCGACACGAACGATTTCTTCTTCCCTGAGCCGACAGAATAGGCGGGGAATTCCTGAAATTCCTGGCGGGGCGCGGGTTCCCAAAGTGGCCGCGCCCCGCCCTCTGTTTGAAAAAGTCATGGGTGCTCTGCTACGCTCCGGTGAAAATTTGGCGGCTTTGGGGCTGCCGTCCATTGAGGGACGATGCTGCTGCGGCGTCGCGAATTGGAGATCCCTCGGAGCGACGGGTTCGGTGAGGTCAGGCCGGACTCACGCGCGACACCTGCTGTATCGTAACCTCGTATGGCGTTTTGCGACCGACTGGGGGAAGCGAGGTTCAAGGAGAACGTCATCATGCCTAAGATTCTTGCACTTGATAACTTAAGCCAGGAAGGCGTCGAAATCCTGCGCAAAGCGCAGTTCGAAGTCGACGTGAAGCCCGCTCAGAAGCCGAACGAGCTCGCGGCCATCATTGACGAATACGACGGAATGATCGTGCGCAGCGGCACCAAGGTGACCGCCGAGGCTCTTGAGAAGACATCCAGGCTCAAAGTCATCGGCCGCGCCGGAGCCGGCACCGACAACATTGACAAGGAAGCTGCCACGAAGAAGGGCATCGTGGTCATGAATACGCCCGGCGGCAACACAATCTCCACGTGCGAACATACGTTTGCCCTGTTGCTATCGCTGTGCCGGAATATCCCCGCCGCGCACGGATCGATGGTTGCCGGACGCTGGGATCGCAAGAAGTTCATGGGCGCCGAATTGTTTGGCAAGACCCTGGGCATTGTGGGAGCAGGCCGAATCGGCGGCGCGGTGGCGAAGAGAGCTATGGCGTTCGAGATGAAGGTTCTGGTCTACGACCCGATCTTGACCAAGCTTAAGGCGGAAGCACTTGGTGTCGAACTCGTAACGCTCGATGAGCTTATCGAACGTTCCGATTTCATTACCATCCACGCGCCAAAGACCAAAGAAACCAATGACATGATCCGCATGGAGCAGCTTAAACGGATGAAGCCGAGCTGCCGTATCGTCAACTGCGCCCGGGGCGGCATGGTCAATGAGCAGGATCTGGCCGAAGCCCTCAAGAACAAGGTAATCGCAGGGGCCGCGTTGGACGTGTACACGTCGGAACCATTCGAGAACAATCCGTTCCTCGAACTGGATAACATCGTCATGACTCCCCACCTTGCGGCCTCGACCGATGAAGCGCAGCTTACGGTGGCGGTTGACATTGCCAACCAAATCGTGGATTACCTCTCCACCGGCGCGATTGTGAACGCAGTCAATGTGCCGAGCCTGGACGCGGAGACGCGCAAGCAATTGCAGCCGATGCTGACGCTTGCGGAGCGCCTCGGCCGATTCATGTCGCAGTACATGCAAGGCCGTCCGAATGCGATTCAGATTTCATACGAAGGCGAATTGG
This sequence comes from Candidatus Hydrogenedentota bacterium, assembly GCA_019695095.1. NCBI lineage: Bacteria > Pseudomonadati > Candidatus Hydrogenedentota > Candidatus Hydrogenedentota bacterium. The sequence goes on along the minus strand of JAIBAQ010000055.1, from coordinate 15,768 downwards.
TTGTATCCGATACCTACCCGATTACGGCAGCGATTCTCACCGGATTCCTGGAGCCGCTGGTCGAGACCGTAAACGTAGTGAGCGCGCCGACGCTGCTCAAAGAGTACGGAATTGACTTCAGCGAGACGCGCAGCGCAAAGCCGTCCGACTATGCATTCCAGATTCGCGTCAATGTGCGCACGGATCAGGAATCGCGCGAAATCTGCGGCACGCTGTTCAACAACCTGGAACCGCGCATTTGCAGCATTGACGGTGCGCGTGTGGATGCGGAACTCGTCGCCAAGATGGTAATAAGCGTCAACGAGGACAAACCGCTGGTTATCGGTCGCGTTGCGACTGCCTTGGGCGAGGCGGGCGTCAACATCGCCAACTTCTCGTTAGGGCGCGAAGCCGCCGGTGGACGCGCCACGTCCGTCATCAACGTCGACGGTGAAGTAGACGAAGCCTTGCTTAGCAAGATTCGCGGCATTCCGCACGTACTTTCTGCTCGAATCGTGGAAGTGTAGTCAACCTGACATTTGAGAATTGAGAGGAACCCCATGCCCGCTACGAAATTCGTTCGCGTACCCGCAGGAGATCGCATTTCCGTTAACGGATCCGGCCGTCCGGTCGTATCCGATAGGCCCATCATCGGCTTCATTGAAGGCGATGGCATCGGGCCTGATATCTGGCGGGCATCGCAAGCCGTGTTCGATGCGGCAATCAAGCACTGTTACGGCTCCAAACGCTCCGTCTCATGGATGGAAGTCTATGCCGGCGAGAAGGCCCAGCAGGTCTGCGGCAGTTACCTCCCGGAAGAGACGCTGGACGTGATTCAGGATTACAGCGTAGCCATCAAAGGCCCCCTGACGACGCCAGTTGGCGGCGGGTTTCGTAGTCTCAATGTAACCTTGCGCCAAAAGCTCGACCTGTTCGCGTGCGTGCGCCCTGTACGCTATTTCGAAGGCGTGCCCAGCCCGGTGCGCGAACCGGAAAAGGTCGACATGGTGATCTTCCGAGAGAACACCGAGGACGTGTATGGCGGCCTCGAACTCGAAGAAGGAACGGACGACGCGAAGAAGTTCATCGAATTCGTGCACAAGACGTTTGGGTGGAACGTTCGGCCCGACTCGGGCATCGGCGTCAAGCCGATTAGCCGGACGGGATCGCGCCGGATTATCCGGGCCGCGTTGCAGTACGCGATTGAGCACAATCGGAAGAGCGTGACCATCGTGCACAAAGGCAACATTATGAAGTACACCGAAGGGGCCTTTCGCAAGTGGGGGTATGAACTTGTCAAGGATGAGTTCTCGGATAAAGCCATCGGTTGGGATGACTGTGGCGGAAAGCCGGGCGACAAGATCCTCGTCAAAGACACGATCGCCGATATCTTCCTCCAGCAAGTCCTCACTCGCCCCAAGGATTTCGACGTGGTCGTCACGATGAATCTGAACGGCGATTACATGAGCGACGCTTTGGCGGCTCAGGTGGGCGGCATCGGGATTGCCCCCGGAGCCAACATCAACTATGAGACGGGGAAAGCGATTTTCGAGGCTACCCATGGTACGGCCCCGAAATATGCCAATCTGGACAAAGTGAATCCGAGCAGCGTTATTCTGTCGGGTGTCATGATGTTCGACTACTTGGGATGGGGCGAGGTGGCCGAATCCATTATTGGGGCGCTGGTGAAGACGTTTGCCGCAAAGACGGTCACGTACGACTTTGCGCGATTGATGGAAGGTGCAACTGAAGTCAAGTGCAGCCAGTTCGGCCAGGCCCTAATCGACAATCTGGGAAAAGCCTGATTGGGTTAATGTCTTCGCGGTTTATCGGCTTGCTGTGAGGATTTAGCGGAAGATACACCTTGAATGATTCCATAAAGTATGACAAGATGCGCCAAGAACAGCCGTCAACCTGCATCTTGCACCGTATCGGCTGAGGCCCAGTGCAAGATGCTCACGTGTTGAGGGCATGGCAGGAGACTTACTCACGCACGCATTGTTCGACGAAGATTCTGGCGTTCTTAACAGATTTCGCGCAAGCGCGAAGATTGCGAAAGACGGCAGGTTGTGTTCGTGAGGAGTCTGCGTTAGGAGTTTGGCGAATATGGGGTGGGCATTGAACGAAATTGTGGACCTGTCCTCGCCGGAAGCCACGGAGCGCATTCTGCGCTTGTTTCGCTTTGCGCAGCTGGGACGGTGCGTAAACAGCGTTACGCACGATGTCAATAACTATCTGGGTGCTATCCTTGCCTACGTAGAATTGGTCGGCATGGAATCATCTTTGGGCGCGGAAAGTCAGCGTATGCTGCGCGAAGTAGCCGGCGCCGTAAACAAGTCAAGCGCGCTCATCACGTCCATGACGGATATTGCGCGTCGCGAAAAGCCCGATGTGCGGCTCATCGAGCCGAAAGACCTGGTGGATCGCGTGGTGAGCCTGCGCAATTTCGACGTCAAATTCGGAAGGGTTCAATTGCAGGTTGACTATGCCCCGGCTCTGGGTACGATTTCCATCGACTTGCCCAAAATGCAGCTAGCGCTGCTCTACCTATTCTCCAACGCTCTGGAAGCGTTGGCCCTTGTCGAGGATCGCAGGCTTACCATTCATGTGCTGACCGATGGAAACGATGTCGAAATCGTTTTCAAAGATTCCGGTCCCGGTGTGGCGCCCGAAGCACGCGACCGGATTTTTGTCCCCTTCTACACGACGAAGGGCGTCGATCACCTGGGTCTAGGTCTCCCGTCGGCGCGCACCATTCTGGAAGGCCATCACGGCACGCTGACGTATGACCCCGAGCGGGGCTTCATCATGCGTCTGCCGAGAGATGGGGTAAACTGACCGCCCGCAAGTATTGGGCTCAGGACTGACCGGCAACCGCGGTGTACTTGACGTTCACCGTTGCCGTGCAACTGATGCGCTTCAGGTCGGCGGTGTCTCCCCACTTCACCTCGACGACCCGGACATTTTCCACCGATGTGATCACTGCCGCCAATACGCGCGCGACTCCCTCTCCCCATGCGTACGCGTTCTCAACCGCGGAGCCCAGAGCGGTGGATTCCGCGCTCTTTACGTCGGCCACGGCGAACACGGGTTTGGAGACCGCGCATCCCAGGTCTTTCCCGAGCTGCTTCAGTTTGTCAGACAATGCGCCGAACTCCTCCTGTCCTGTCGCGGAAGTCTGAAACGTCCCAAGTGCAAACCGTACGACGACACTTGACTGAGCGGCAGGGGGATCTTGAGAAAGCAGAACCGGACCAATGGCAGTGCAGTCGCGGTAAGCCAACTCGCGCTTCTTGAGTTCTTCCTCCAATGACGCGGCAAGCGGAGACGCCAATTTGAGGGCCGCCTCGGCGGTGTCCGCACTGAAGTCGTGCACGAACGTGAAATCGGCGAAATCCGGAGTCATGTCCAGCGTGGCTTTCCCCGTGCTTTCGATGGTGGTGGGAGGCATGGCCGGTTGCGGAGCGGCCTGGGCGTACGTAACAGCACATGCAATGAGCGCCACGAGCGGCGGGAGCGCCCTGCGTACGATAGTCATAGAGATTATTTCCTCCGTGCCGGAAAGAAGGGAAACAGGCGTCTCAGTTCTTCTTTTGAAGGTTGGTTCCCATACTCGCATATCTCGAACGGTTCCGCATGAACGACAGCTTTGGCCGTCTGTTCGCCATACCAGGATCGCAGTGCGTCTTGGCTCAGATCGGTTAGCCGTTGGGAGAACGGTTCCCATGCCTTGGCAAGCCATTGGCGTCGCGCGGAGCGCTCCGTGGGCACCGAATCCACCTGATTTTCAAGCCAAGGCAGCCATTCATACATCTGCGATTCCATGGCATCCAGCATGTCGAGTTTTGTTTCGACGACCTCCGAGATATCCACCGCTATGTCCGCGCGGAACGGAACAGGCTTGGTAAAGGAGTCCGCCATGTAGAGGAAGACCGGGTTGCGCTCCAGGCGCGGCATCTCCGGGCAGAAGTGAGGCACGGTAACCATGAATGCAGCATCCTGGACTGCCACGGACGTGTAACGGTGGTCGGGATGGTAGTCGTAGGGGCGGTGCGTAATGACGATATCTGCCTCCCAGCGGCGAATGATACGAACCATCTCCTTCCGAAGCTCAAGTGTTGGCTCCAACTCGCCGTCGTGGTTGGGAAGTATTAGCTCATGGATGCCGCCAATCTCAGCAGACGCGCGCGCCTCCAAGGCGCGGCGTTGGGCGAGAGGGCCTCCTCCCATAACGTGATGGCCTGCATCCCCGTTAGTCGTCGAGACGAAGAGCACCCTATGCCCTTCACTGGCCCAGCGAAGGCAGGTGCCACCGGCAAAACACTCGCAGTCGTCGGGATGCGCACCTATGCAAACGATGTTCATTGAACCGTATCTGCGGCGGGTGGGGCCGTTTCCGACGAGACGGCCTCCGGCTGCGTTACTTCCTCCGCGCTCACCGTCGCACCGGTGTTAACACGCACCAAGGTGAACTGCAGGGCCGGTGACGAGATGCTGGACTCAGCCGTTTCCGGATTAATGGACCCTTCTGCAGCACCTTCGGGCATCAGCAGGAGCGACCCCGTGACTGTCGCAAGCATAGTCGGTGGCGGAGTGGCGAAGTTCTTGAAGAGGTTAATCTTCTTCGTATAGGTATTCTTCTTGGCATTCGCTCCGAGCACGGCGACGATTGTGTCGACTGTCTGACCTTCCACCTTCACCTCTGCGCGCAAGACCACGGGCCGCTCCACAAAATTGCGTGAGCAGCGCAGGGAGTAGTCAACCCAAAGCTCGGACGAACCGGTCTCCGGGACATTGACCGTGAGCTTTGTAACGTACTTGCGGATATCTTGGAGCTCTTCGGCCTTAATGCCGGACTGTTGCGACTCCGGGGCCAACTTGGCTTCGATGTATATGCCCTGCTCCGCGTCACCTATGTCAATCGTTGGGGCCGCGACAGGAAGGGGGGCACTGCTGGAGGACTCAGAGGACTGACTTCCATCGTCGCTGTAAGGAGACCACGGCTTCTTCGGAGCTTTGCACGCGCTGATTGTCAAGACTATTGCAAGGATCGCCACGATGCGCTTCATGTTGAATTCCTATCTCTTGTCGTGCGCTGCGGACCGCTCCGCCTCGCAACGCCGCTCAATGCCCGAGTGTTTGCGTTTGCTTAATGATAGCAGCCGATACGGAGCCAGGTACAACTTCGGGGAATCGGCTACGCATCATGTGCCGTTTGTCGATATGTTGATGACGGTGTTGGCATCCTGCTGAAAGAGCGTGATGTTCAAGGTCCGCCCTTCTTTAGAGTAGTTACGGACGGACATCTTCGTGTCGCGTACGGAATTGCCGGTCGCCGGTTCCTGCCAACCGTTTGCTTCCGCGTCATGCTTCATGGACATGTCCACCTGCTCGAACGCATCCGGCGTGCTTCCCTGAATGACATACGTCTTCCCGCCCGTCAACGTCGTCACGGAGAGCACGTCCATCGCCTTGTACAGCGGAACATCCTTTGGAAAATCGTCAGGGATCGCGGCAGCCTCACCGTTCTGCACCTTCACTTCGGGTGCGGGCGCGGCGGGTGACTGCCCGGCAGACGATTGAGTTGACGTTCCGGATCCGCATCCGACCACCAGCGTTAATATCGCTGCCAACATCACGAATGGGATCGTGCGCTCTGGAATCATGTCGACTCTGCTCCTGCTTGCTGTTTGCAGACAGCATAAACGAACCGGGCTCCCCATTACAGGGAGCCCGATAGAAGCAAATCGTGTGGCAGGTCGTTTGGGTTATGGAAGACGCTCAAGCGGTTGGCCATCGTACGTGATCTTGTCGCCTTGAATCTCTGCTTTGAAGTCTTGACCCATGGCCGAAACCGTGAGTGCCGTGCCTTCAAGCTTCCAGGTCCCCTGCATTTCGTTACCCGCGGCGCCTACTTTCAGCACGCCATCTTTCTCGAACGAGAAGGTCATTCCACTTGCGCTCCACTTCGTCCCCACAAGGCTCTCCGCCGTCAACGGAGCGCCAGCGGCGGCAGCCGGCGCAGCCGGAGTCGCGGCAGGCGTGGTGGCCGACATGCCTGCGCTGGAATCAGCCGCGGGAGCGCTTTCGGGCTTCACTTCGGGCTTGGCTTCGGGTGCGGCAGGGGCAGCCGGAGCCGCAGCAGGCTTCGCATCGGGAGTCGCCGGAGCGGGGGCACTTACGCCAGCGCCGCCAGCATTGTTTTCAGGCTTGCTGCAACCAGCCATTGTCAAACCAACAACGGCAAGTACTACCATTACAAACGTCGCAAACGCTTTCATTGTCTTGATTCCTTTCGATGGTTCAGTCCGGTTTGGAAGGCCATTCCCCCGCCCGGAGTGACAGACATACAGAGTATAAAAACTACTCTACTCCAGGGATTTTGCGAAAGCAAACGGGTCGAGTACTCTTAAAGAGATTAACTACTCTAGCCCATAAAGATCACTGTACTTGCTTCCGATATAGCGGAGATACGCGCTTGAATCAGGTTTGCTGCCGGTTGCCTTTTGGACGATGTCTTCCGCAAGCATGCGCCGGCCGTGTCTGTGGACCTTCTCTCGTAGCCATTCAAGCAACGGCATGAAGTCTCCGCTGTCTACGCGTCCCCACAGGTCGGGGATGTCGCGAAGAATGGCCTCGAAAAGATGCGCGGCATACAAATTGCCCAGCGCATAGGTCGGGAAATAACCGAAGGCGCCATGCGACCAATGGATATCTTGTAGACAACCCTGCGCATCGTTCGGCACATCGAGTCCAAGGAATTGCTTCATTTTGGCATTCCAGATCTCGGGCACGTCCGCCACGTCGAGAGCGCCTTCTATCAGACCGACTTCAATTTCAAACCGCAATATGATGTGCAGATTGTAGGTGCATTCGTCAGCCTCGACACGGATTAGCGACGGACATACTTGGTTGATGGCTGCGTATACCTGCTCCGCTGTAACGTTCTCCAACTGGCCCGGGAAGTAGCTTTGAAACACGGGCAGATAGTGCCTCCAGAATGGGAGACTTCGCCCAATCATGTTTTCCCACATGCGCGATTGCGATTCGTGCAATCCCAGAGAGGCCCCATCCAATAATGGCGTGCGGCGGTCGGCGGGATCGTGCCCCTGCGTGTACAGCGCGTGGCCGCCTTCATGGATGGACCCCATCAATGCGCTAAAGAGGTCGTTTTCGCTCAAGCGCGTGGTGATTCGCACGTCCGTGACGTCGAATTGGGTTGTGAACGGGTGAACGGACTTGTCTTGACGGCCCGCGTCGAAGTCGTAGCCGATATCGCGCAGCACCTTCTCCGAGAAGTCCCATTGCGCTTGTGTCGGCCACACCTGGTCTAACCATTTCACGTCGGGTTGCCGGGGAGACGCCATGATGCGCTCAACCAACGCGCTCTGCTTCGGCGCCAGCTCGCCAAAAATGGACTTTACGCGCGCTGTGGTCATACCTCGCTCGAATTCGTTGAGCAGGGCATCGTAGGGAGACTCCTTGAAACCCAGGAGATCGGCCTTACGACGGTTCAACTCGACGATACGCGCAAGCAACGGTTCAAAGAGCGAGAAGTTCGACTCCTTCCGTGCGTGCACCCACACCTCGTACGCCTCGCTCTGCGTCTTTGCGAATTCGTGCACGAAGCTCTCAGGCAACTTCGTTGCGCGGTCGAAGTCGTGCAACACAACTTCTACGAGGCAGGCATCGGCATGCTCAAGGATGGACAGTGAATTGCTCAGTGCACTCAATATCTCGCCGATCTCAGCCGACGTGAAAAGGCGATGCGCCAAAGCGGACAAGGTGGCGAGTTGTTGCCCGCGCCCGTGGGCCGCCTTCGGCGGCATGTAGACTTCCTGATCCCATTGCAGCAAAGCTATCGCCGAATTGATGTCGGCAATTTCACCGAGACGTTCGCGCAATAACGAGATTCTCATTGTTATTCCTTCTTGAATCTATGGCCATGTGAGGCACGCGATGGAGACTATTCAGCAATCTCTTTCCTATCGTAGAGCGGGGTGTTTCCGATCAGCAGTGTTTCAAATAGGCGTCTTTGATCCTCTCCAAAAACGCAGCTTGATCCGTTGCCCAAAGTTCGTCGGAGAAGATCTCGACTTCGACCGGGCCGTCGAATCCTGTTGACTCGACCCATGCGCGGATCTCGGGAATGTTGATACACCCATCACCCATGAGCCCGCGATCGTTCAACAAGTCACGCGTGGGCGTGAGCCAATCACAAACGTGGAACGAGAAGATGCTGCTCCCTGCGCGCCGGATCTGATTCTGAAGATCCGGGTCCCACCAGAGGTGATAGACGTCAACGGTCACTCCCAAGTTGGCGTTGTCAATGGCTTCAACCATGTCGTTCGCCTGAGCCAGCGTGTTAATGGCCGAACGAGAGTCTGCATACATGGGGTGAAGCGGCTCGATGCTGAGCCTAACTCCTGCCGACCCTGCATAGGGCAACACCTCGGAGATACCATCACCGATGTACTTTCGGCTTTCCTTCAACGGCATGCCCGGCACGGCTCCGCACACCAGCACAATCAGCGGTGCGCCAATAGCCGCCGCTTCGTCCACCGCACGGCGATTGTCGTCGATAGCCTCCCGTCGCTTTTCCGCAGAGTCAGCGGGAAAGAACCCCCCGCGGCACAGGCTGACAACCTTTAATCCGGAATCCTTGAGGATGCGCGCCCCTTCCGCGACGCCTGCCGCCTCGAGGTGTTGCCGCCATACGGTAATTCCGGCCACGCCCGCATTCGTGTAGCCATCTGCGGCTTCTTTCAACGACCACGGCTTTGTGGTCATGGTGTGAATACAGAGTCGTTCGATATCGGTCATCATGTTACTTCCCCGCTCTTCTGCTCTGGCACAGTTTTGAAACGAGTTTAAGGATGTATTCCATTGCATGCAAGGTATGGTGAGAAGGTCTGTCTGCGATACAACGTATTGACAATGTTAGACTTGGGTTGAGTTCGTGCAATTTTGCATTTGGAATGCAAATTTGCAGCAGAGCGACTAACCGATTCTTTCTGAGGAAAACGCAGTAACTGAGGACTGCATCAGATTCCTTGGCGGTGGCTTATTTCTTCGCCTTCGCTTCGTCCATCATCTTGATGAAACGTGCGAAGAGGTAGCGGCTGTCGTGGGGGCCCGGCGACGATTCCGGGTGGTACTGCACGCTGAACACCGGCAGTTCGAGGTGCTCCATGCCTTCCACGGAACGGTCATTAAGATTAGTGTGCGTAATACGCACCTTCGAGGTATCGAGCGAATCGGGGTCGACCGCAAAACCGTGGTTTTGCGCGCTGATTTCGACCTTCCCAGTGATGTGGTTCATGACAGGCTGGTTGCCGCCGCGATGGCCGAACTTCAGCTTGAAGGTCGTGCCGCCGAAGGCATGCCCCAGAATCTGGTGGCCCAGGCAGATACCGAAAATGGGCTTCTTGCCGAACAGTCCCTGAACCGTTGGATAGATGTACGGCAACGCGGCGGGATCGCCGGGGCCGTTAGAAAGGAAGATACCGTCCGGATTGCACGCGAGCGCCTCTTCCGCGGTCGCCGTCGCGGGCAGTACGAACACCTTACAGCCTGCCTCTTCCAGGAGTCGAAGGATGTTGAACTTGATGCCGTAGTCGAAGGCGACGACCCGGTACTTGCCCTCGAAACCCGGGTTCCACTCATAGCCTTCTTTCACGCTGACGGCTTTTACATAGTCGCTGCCGGCCATGTCCTGAGAAGCGATTGCTTTCTTGATCAAGCTGTCGTGATCGTGGTCGATGGTGCTGATGACCGACTTCTTCGCGCCTTCCGTACGCAGCATCTTCGTGATCTTGCGCGTATCAACACCTTCGATGGCAACGATACCGTGCTCTTTAAGATATTCCGGCAAGCTCTGCTTGGCGCGCCAGTTGCTCGGCGTATGGCAACATTCGCGCATGACAAAGCCCTCGACAAAGGGCTTGCGCGACTCCACGTCCTCGGGATTGACGCCGTAATTGCCGATAAGAGGGTAGGTCATCGTAACGATTTGGCCGGCATACGATGGATCCGTCAGGATCTCCTGATACCCGGTCATGCTTGTATTGAACACGAGTTCGCCATAGGACTCGCCCTCAGCGCCTACGGCGGTTCCCTCGAAGACAGCGCCATTCTCAAGTGCAAGGGTGGCTTTCACGAAAGGTTTCCTGTGTGCGGTTGCTTCGTTACAGATATGCGCGGCTATGCGCAGCGTCGGGAGGGAAGAGTACCGAAACCGAAAGAGAAGGTCAAACCGGCGCGTAGTAGTACGGTGGTAACTCAAGCAATTCCGCGCACCGTGTGCCCGATATGAGACTTGCCAGGCCGCATCGCTTCGACCTGCCCGGCCATGTTTTGATTCGGGTCCGCTGGAACGTCTATTGTCAGAGTCCAAGCGTGGGTGACGGAAATCCGAGACGGAGTGCGGGCAGTATGATGCAACTTAGCCGTGAGACTTTAAGTACGTTTCTTGAGCGATTTAAGGCATTGAAAGCTGACACACGACCCAAGTGGGGCAAGCTGACACCCACTGGTCTGGCACGGCACATTCGCTATGCCATCGAAATCTCGCTTGGGGAAGCCGTGGAAGAAGACAGGAGTACCTTCATTTCGCGGCACATACTCAGCGTGCTGTTCCTGCGAGTCTTCACACGCTGGCCAGGCGGGAAGATTAAGGCTCCGCCCACGTGGACGCCCGAACCCAGTGACGACTTCCGTCTTGAGATGAAATTGATGACCGATGCATTGAAGCGGTTCACGGAGGCTGCCGATCGCGACCCCAATCGCACCACGGTCAGTCCGTTTATGGGGCCGCTCACACTCACATACTGGAAACGGGTGCACGGTGTCCATATCGCGCACCATTTCCGGCAATTCGGACTGTAGCTGGCGGCACTAGTAGGTTACAGAGAGAAAGGTAAGTCCATGAATTCCCGCTTGGCACTTGCGTGTATCATTCCAGTTTTCGCGTGTGGGCCGATCATGGCGCAGGAGCCACAGCACGGAATTGTCTACAAAGAGAAGGGCCGCTTTGGCGGCTGGCCCGCGAACCACGGTATTTGGATTTGGGGCAATGAAATTGTCGTGGGGTTCAGCCGGGGGTACTACAAAGACCTGGGTCCTGAGCGGCACAACATCGACCGAGAGAAGCCCGAGGAGCATTTGCTGGCGCGAAGCCTTGATGGTGGCGAGACGTGGACCATCGAAGATCCTGCCGCGCACGGATTCCTGATTCCGCAAGGCGAAGCGTTGCACGGAACGGAGATTCCTGGGCTGGCGATTAAACCCGCTACGGATAGCCCTGGCGGCATCGATTTTACGCGTGATAGTTTCGCGTTGACCGCGCGCATGTCGAGTGCGAACGCAGGTGAATCGCGATTCTACTATTCCTATGACCGCGCCAAGACGTGGCAAGGCCCCTACAAGCTACCGCTTTTCGGTCAAAAGGGCGTCATGGCGCGCACGGACTACATCGTCTTCGGTCCGAGTGAGTGCATGCTATTCCTTACGGCATCGAAGAGCGATGGAAAAGAAGGGCGTCCTTTCTGCGCGCGCACCGTGGACGGCGGAAAGACGTGGACTTTTGTGGGATGGATTGGCCCCGAGTCCTCGGGATACGCCATCATGCCTTCGACCGTCCGGGTGGGCGAAAACTCGCTGCTCTCTGCTATTCGCGTTAAGGAAGGCGACAAAAGTTGGATCGATGCATACCGCTCGGAAGACCGCGGCGCGACGTGGAAACTCGTCAGCAAGCCCGCGCCCGACACCGGCGAAGGCAATCCGCCCGCAATGGTTGTGTTGAAGGACGGTCGCGTGTGCATAACGTACGGATATCGTGCGGCGCCCTATGGCATGCGTGCGCGAATCAGTGCCGACGGCGGCTTGACGTGGGGAGACGAAATCCATCTGCGCGACGACGGCGCGGGCAGGGACATCGGTTACCCACGCACCGTGCAGCGTCCGGACGGCAAATTGGTGACGATTTACTACTACCACTCAGCGCCTGACCCCGAACGCTATATTGCGGCGACGATTTGGGAAGCGCCTGCTCCCTGAGTCACGTTTCCTGCTGCGATTTGTTCCGTGTGCATCCATTCCAATACACTCCTGTGCCAATGCAAGGTAGCTGGAGGTTGTAAACCATGTTTCGCGCATCAATGAATCTGTCTCGCGGAGTTGTTCTGGCCGTGGCAATTTGCGGTCTTGCCGCCGCAAACGATGGTCCTTTCTCGTCCGTTCCCGCGGGAGGGATTGAATTCGAGAAGTCCGACGTCATCAGCATGGACAAGGAAGACTTGTTCATAAGTCTGGATGAAGTCCGCGTCGCATACGTTTTCAAAAATACTTCCTCGGAAGACGTGAAGACGAAAGTCGCGTTTCCTCTTCCAATCTGGCATGTGGGTGATTTCGAATGCTCTGACCCCATGTACGCAGAGTTCTCCGTGAAGGTGAACGGCAAGCCCGTCGACTTCGAGACGCGTGTACGCGCGGTGTTGTTCGACGAGGCAAAGAAAGGGCCGTTCCTGTATTCGAAGGGACCAGCCACCGTCAAGAAAGATGTCACCGATATCCTGACGAAACACGATGTCGAGTTGCGTGAGTGCGAGAAGGCGTGGGAAAACATAGAGAAACTTGGCAAGGACGCGCAGGACGATCTTATCAAGGAAGGCGTCATTCAGCGCGAGGGCGACTACGTCGCTCCGTTGTGGGGCGTGCAGGTCGCATACATTTGGGAACAGACATTTCCTGCCAATGCGGAGACGCGCATTGAGCACAAGTATGTGCCGCAGGCCGGATACTTCAGCGAGTGGCATTTCGACCCCTGGTACAAGGAGGTCAGCGAAGGCAGGCTCCAATGGAAAGACATGCCTGCGTTTGGAACTGATGAATTCGATTCGAAGTGCGCAGATTTCCTGAAGTACTTTGAGATAGACAACGGCGTGCTCGCGTGGGCCGCAAAGCAACGTGAAGCGAAGAAGCGCTTCAGTTTTGCGGTGGTCGATTACATCCTCACGACGGCGGCGTACTGGCATGGCCCTATCAAAGACTTCACGCTGACCATCGCGAAATCCAAAGAAGGCCCATCGGCCATCTCCGCCGCGATTGACGGCTTAAAGAAGATCGACGACACGCATTTCCAGGTGAAGCGCACCAACTACACGCCGGACAAGGACCTGGCGATTCTCTTCATTCACCCCGTGGATATGGAGTAAAGGCTTGCACCTTGCTGCGCGCTTGCCAAAGCGTCAAGTTGCTGCTTTTGGTCGGGAGTGAGTTCGGGCGTGGGCACAGCCCCAAAGGCCTCTGCCGATTCCGCTGTACGGCGTGGAGCGTCCGCCAGGCTGTCGCGCCCTTGTAGACGAAACGATGCGGGGCTGAGGGGGCCAAAATAGAGAGCCCGTGTTAGGCCGGGCCATTGCGCGGCATCGGGCTCAACGCCTGCCGCGCGCGCAAACTGTATGGCCGCCATATGCATAGGCACCTCTGAAGGACCATTGCGTCGAGCTCGGCATACTGCCAGTCCTGCTTCCATCTCCTCGCGATCTGGTCCAGGTATCGCACCGCTCCAGGTGTAGGCAAGCCAGCGCGCTTGTAGCTCAAGGACGGGGAAGTACGGACCGACTAGATCGAGTTGCCCCACGAATCCTAACCCGGGCAAGTCGGGGTGGAACGTAAAGCCAAAAAGATCGATGTGCTTCGAATCCGGATTCAACGTTTGCTTCAACTCGTCAGACAAGAATGGAAGGTCTAGTTCGTAGCCGGTGCCGAAGATCAGCGCATCGGCTTCTTCAGTACTGCCATCCATGAAGTGAACGACGGAGCCTTCAATACATTGAATCCACGGTCTTACACAAATACGCCCTTCCGCAACCAAGGGAAGGAAATGTTGGCACTGCGTTATCCCTGCTTCAAGAACGCTGTCGGCTGGCTTGGGCGCGCCAAACTGTTCTGGACTCCCGCTGGTTTTGACGATGAGGTCTTTGAGCCCGCCAGCCACCACTTCCATCGGCATGCATTCCGCTGCAAGTACCGCAAACCGGGTGAAGGCTACATGCTCCGTGGGCACACCGGCCAGCAGTTTGTGGAACACGTACCGTTGTCTGCGAACGGTAACCGTGACGCTTGCCGCGCCAAGCATGGCCAGGTCACTCGCAATCTCGAGCGCGCTGATGCTGCAGCCCGCCACAACAACGCGCATTCCTCGGTACTGCTCCGGATTCTTGTACGCAAACGTGTGCGAGACTCCGCCTTTGCCTGCGAAGGTGTCGAGTCCCGGAACAGCAGGTATCAACGGCTTGTGATAGCGCCCTGAAGCCACGACAACATGGTTGAATGATTCGCAGGCGGCCTTGCCATCGCGGCTTTTACTGCGGACTATCCATTTCTCTGCAGCGGCGTCGCGCTCAATCTTCTCAACGGCCGTCCCTAGGCGGACCGATTGCAGCAGATCGAATTGTTCCGCATACGCTTCAAGATAGTCGCGCACCATTTGGTTGGTTGGGAAGACGGGCGCGCCTTCGGGATAGTCTAAATCGCTGAACGCAGTCATGACGCGGCTAGTATTGGTGCGCATAGATGGCCACACGCCGCTGTACCGCGCGTCACCGGTCCATTGCCCGCCGACGCGATCTCCCTGTTCGAATAGAACCGGGTCGAAACCTTCTGATTTCAGGTATCTCGCGGTCACCAAACCCGCAGGTCCGGCGCCAACAATGGCTACATCTGCCATGGACTTCCTTTCAAAATCGCGTAGGTGTTGCATACGCCTTGCAGCGTGGATTGCCGATTGTGCACACCAAACAACCGAGGTTCAAGATCTGCGTGGCCTTGTCACAAGGACCTGCAATCACTTTGCTTTGTCACTAGTGAGGATTCGGGTAAGGGGGACTGCTATGCGGAATCTCATAATCCATATCTTGACGTGTCCAAGCGGGCCTCGCTAGGCTGATCCCGCTACTGGTGGCCACAGTGTACGCATTCCAACCGTAAGGGAACACGGCATGCACGTCATCGATGTGTGGGCTCAACATCCTACCGACATCTTCTTGTCTCAGCCCTTCTTTGCTTCGCTCAAGCGGTGGGCCGGGCAGGATATCCAAAGCATCCCGCTCGAATTCACGGCTGGGGTGATGCAGGCCGCTGGTGTGAAGAAGGCACTTCTCTGTGCGTGGCACGGTCCCAACGGCGCAATCATCAGCAATGAAGAGGTGCTCCAGGCCGTGAGAACATATCCTGATTTGTTTGTCGGTGTGGCGTCTGTGGACTTGCGGAATCCGATTGAGGCTGTCCGAACCCTACGCGCTTATGTGAAAGAGCACGGATTTAAAGCATTGCGCATCGCGCAATGGCTCTGGGAACTGCCCTGCACCCATCCTCTCTACTACCCTCTATACGCCGAATGCGTGGAACTCGGAGTCCCTGTGTGTCTGCAGGTGGGCCTGACGGGGCCGCTTCGCACTTCGGAGACTGGCCAACCTCTCTACATTGAACGTGTTGCTCTCGACTTCCCCGATCTGAAAATCGTGTGTGGGCATATCGGATACCCTTGGCACAACGAATTGGTCGCCTTCGCGCGCAAGTTCGAGAATATCTACATCGATACTTCTGCCTACAAACCCAGCCGTTACCCCGCCGAACTCATCCAATATATGAAGAGTGGCGGGCGCTCCAGGGTCATGTTTGGCACCAACTATCCCATGCTCACCCCCGAAGTGTGTCTTGGCCAAGTCCCTACACTCGGATTAAGTGATGAGGTGCTGGAGATGTTCCTCCATGCCAACGCGGAGA